>NZ_WLZY01000002.1:0-75065 GCF_010122465.1 Phytoactinopolyspora mesophila
GATCACCCAGGGTGGGGGTGGGGTAGAGGGTGGGGGTGGGGTAGAGGGTGGGGGTGGGGTAGAGGGTGGGAGGTTAGAGAGGGGTAGAGGGTGGGGGTTAGAAGGGGGTAGAGGGTGGGGGTTAGAAGGGGGTAGAGGGTGGGGGGTTAGAGAGGGGTAGAGGGTGGGGATTAGACGGTGGAGATGGGTGGCCTAGGGCGCGGACACGTGTTTGGTGGCGCGTCCTGGGGGTAGCACCACCCCGAAGTCTGGTGTCAGCACCGCTGTTCCGCGCACTGTACGTCCGTAGCGTACAAACGTATGAATACGATCAACCAGGACGCCGTGAGCAGAGGAAACGCTGCGGCGATGGCGAACGGTGCGGGCACCACGAACACGTCGTCGGCCGAGGGCTCACCACGCACCAGATATGTGAGCGACTACGCCGAGGTGTCTCGACGGGTGCGCGCTGCCGGGCTGCTGCGCCGCCGGCCACTCTTTTATGCCGTCCGGGCGGTCACACTGGTGTTGCTCCTCGCCGGCTGTGCGGTGGCCGTCGTCGTCATCGGGGAGTCGTGGTGGCAACTACTGGTGGCGGCGGTGCTCGGGCTGCTGCTGGCCCAGGTGGCCTTCTTCGCACACGACGCCGCGCACCGGCAGATCTTCACGTCTGGAAAGGCGAACGACCGGCTGGCGTTGGTCATCGGTGACCTGATCGCCGGCATGAGCCACGGATGGTGGATGTCGAAACACAGCAGGCACCATGCCAATCCGAACAAGGTGGACACCGACCCGGACATCGAACCGGGTGCCCTTGTCTTCACCACCGATGTCTCGGGCGCGCGACGCTGGCGGCGAGGATTCGGCGGCTGGTTCGTCGCCCGGCAGGGCACGCTGTTCTTTCCCCTGCTGCTTCTCGCGGGTCTCAACCTGCATATCAGCGGCATCCGCACGGTATTCGGCCGGCAGCCGGTCAAGTACCGGAAATTCGAGATCCCGATGCTGCTCCTGCGCTTGACCCTCTATCCACTGGCACTGTTCACTCTCCTGTCGCCTGGTTTGGCAGCCGCATTCCTGGGCGTGCAGCTGGCGGTGTTCGGCTTCGCCATGGGGGCCACATTCGCGCCGAATCACAAGGGCATGCCGTTGGTGCCGCGTGAGCTGAGTATCGGCTACGTCCACCGTCAGGTTCTGACCAGCCGCAACGTGCGGGGTGGATGGTTCATCGACGTCGCGATGGGCGGACTGAACTATCAGATCGAGCATCACCTTTTTCCGAGTATGCCGCGCCCGAACCTCCGGCATGCCCAGCCGATCGTGCGCCGGTTCTGTGCCGAGCGCGACATCCCGTACGCCGAAACGAGCCTGCTGGAGTCGTGGGGGATCGTCGTCCGGCATCTCAATCGGGTGGGGCTCGGCGACGCGGACCCCTTCGCGTGTCCACTTGCGGCTCAGCTTCGCTCCACCGCCTAGCTAAGCGGCGGGCGGGCGGTGACGCGCGGCTACGAGCCGGAGGATGTGTCAGCCGATTCGCGCGACGTCGTGTGGTAGTGCCGGGCCAGGCGCAGCAATCCGGCACCGAGCAGGTAGAAGATGATCGCCGTCGGGGCTAGTCCGGTGATGTGTTCGTCAGAGCGACCGGCGTTGGCGATCGTGAGTAGGCCGACCATCACGCCGACGATGCCCAATCCGGTCATCGCCTGCCAGGACCATCCCGGGAGCCGAAGCCGTGCCAACACGTCAGCGTTGCCCACGGTCCGGCCCTTGCGCTCGCCGGTGCCTTTGTTCTCGATCGAGGCGAACAGGCTGACGAATACCGCGAGGATCACCGCGCAGACCGCCAGCCACGGCAATCGCAGCAGCAGCCATTGGGCGGAGTCGACCTCCACCTGCGGAAAGATCCCGGTGGTATAGAGAGCCGCCGAGGCGATCACCGCTGAACCCATGTGCCAGAGGAACATAGTCAAAATGAACGCGTTCACGGCGACGACGGCCCGCCACGGTCCCGCACGCTGCAGGAACCGGTTGGCCGGTCCGCTGAGCGCGAGAACCACCGCGGTCTGGACGAGCCCGAGGAGGAGCAGGGCGAACGTCGGTGGGGACGTGTTCTGGGCTTCGGCTCCAGGTACCACCACCATGCTGATGGGATACGGACCGAACGCGGTGATGCCGACGAGCACGGCGATACCGGCTGCGGCCAGGCCACTGAACATCGCCGGCCGGATCGCGAAAGATCCGTCCTGCCAGGCGAGTCCGATCTGGTGGTACACGAGCCAGACGAGGAGGTAATTCGCGTCCCCGATCACGGGCACCTCGAGCCCGATTCGCGCGACGTCGAGCAGCAGGACGACCACAACCACGGCCGCGGGAAAGGCCAGCCCGAACCTGCGGTGCGCGGCATAAAGAAACGGAGCGAGGAACACGAGGCTCGAATACGCCGCCAGGAACCACAACGGTATCGAGGCGCCCCATACCGCCAGGGCTACGACCCCCGGATCGGCACCCAGCAGACGAGCGGTGAGTCCGGCTGCCGCCAGAATTACGAGGAACGTGGATGTCGGGCGCAGGAGGCGTGCGCTTCGGCTGAGCAGCCAGCCGGCGTTGTCTCCGCCGCGCTGGAAGTGCGACGTCAGCGACGCTCCGTTCGCATAGCCGCCGACCAGGAAGAACAGCGGCATCACCTGCGCGGCCCACGTGACCGGGCGTGCCCACTCCAGATATTCGAGTGCGCTGTGCCCGTCGATGCCGTCGTTGGTCCACACCACGATTGCCAGCCAGTGGCCGAGGACAACCACCGTGATAGCGAAAGCGCGCAGCATGTCCACGTGGCGGTTGCGATCCGCCGGGGTCTGGTCAGCCGCTTGCCGCACACCTCGCATGAGGCTCATCAGGCCGCTCATCCTCCCAGCCGGCGCCCTGTGCGCCCGCACAGTTACCTAGTTCCCAGATTAGTCGGAGTACATGCGCGGAGACGGCTGGCATGATCATTGTCCCCGTTTAGGCGCTCCAGCACCTAAACGGGGACAATGATCATGGAGTATCAGCCGACGGAACGGGCGCCGGCCAGCGTGCCGTCGTCGGTGATGAACGCGACGAGCACCTCGAGTTCGCCGTCGCCGTCGTGATCGATGGGCACATCAAGCGTGGCCTGGCCGCGCCTGACGTCGGCACCGGTCACCGACCCGACAACCGACTCGCCGTCCCACACGAAGACGTTTGCCTGGCCGCTCGTCCTGGTTCGCAACCCGACCGACACGGCGTCGTCGGCCACGGTGGCCGACCTGACCTGCATGGTCTTCGGATCCAGGCCGGGCGCACCACCGAGCGGCACGCCGTCCTCGGCGGACTGAGCGATGCTCTGCGGCGACTCGATGCTCTGCGCGACATCGGACGGCAAGATGGGCTCCACCGGATCCGGCTCCGACGCGGCCAGGCCCGGCAACGTCGCCAGACCCCAGCCGTACGGATTGGCCTGGACCCCGCCGAACGTCGACCACCCGATCCGCGTCTGGCCGGTGTTGTCCTGGGTGTCGGAGTCGTACACGAGCACGTTGAAGCCCATTCGCTCCGGGTCCACGGTGTCGGGCAGCACGTCGAACGGGATCTTCGCCTCGACCGTGTAACCCGTGTACTCGTCGAACTCGGCGTCTGCCAGCGCCGCTGCTCCAGTGCAGGCCGCGCAGCCGCAGGAACCGCAGCCTTCACGTCCGGTCAGTGCCTGCGGGCCGCGAACCACAGAGGCGACCTCCATACCGGGCGCGGTCTCCTCACCAGGGCCCTGATGGTTGTCGGCGTCGCGCTGGAAGCAGGGCGGGTTGCCGTTCTCCGGATCGTCGGTGATCGGGAAGATGCCGGTTTTGAAGGTCGTGGCGCTGTTCTCCGACGTTCCCCGGGGATCGATGGTGATCTCCACCGAGTCGGTCCTCCAGTGCCGCTTGCAGTCCTCGGGTGGCAAGACCGATCCGAGCACGTCGTCGGTGACGTCGACGAAGACGTACAACGCCTCGTCGGTGAAGCTCACCTTCGCGGTCGCGGAGATGTCCTCGGGCCCGACCTGCACGCCTTCCCAGTGCGTCGAGACATCGAGTTCTTCACCTGGGTACTCGTCGTCGTCGGCCACGCCGTTGACGTCCGGAGCGGTGTCGAGTTTCGGCACCGTCGTCGTCGGCACGAGCTCGAGGACCGCCTCTTGCACGTCCGTGACCGAGTCATACGACGTGACGACCTGGAATGGGTAGCCGCCGCCGGGTGCGTTGCTCGACGTCGGCAGTGACTCGTCGACGTTGGTGATCTCGAAGGCCACCGTCGTGGACTCGCCGCCGGGCAGGTCGGTGAACGGCTGCTCGGCGGGTTCTGCCTGGAAGCCGTCCGCGAGGTCGAGTGTCACGGTGCCGCTCACCGACTCTTCGCCGTCGTTGGTGACGTCGACGGTGACCTCTTCGGTCCGGCCGGTGCCGACCGAAGCCGTCTGGCGGATCAGCGTCTCCAGGTTCGGCAGGTTCTGGTCGTGCGTCCAGTCGTTGAAGTCCGCGATCTCTTCTCTCGGGGTGACCCGGGCGCTGACCTCGTTGACCGTCTCGACGGCGGTCTCGTTGGTCCCGCTGGCGCCGTCGCGCGTGGTGAGGGTGGCTGCGAGATTGAAACGCTCGCCGGCAGGCGCGTCGTCAGCCGGGGTGACGGTGACGGAGACGGTGGCTTCGCGGCCGGGTGTGATCACCCGCGGCAACGTGTCGAGCTGTTCGACGGTCCAGCCCTCGGGAACCGTGATGTCCAATTCGGGGCGGTTCAGTGGACGGTCGGCGGCCTGCACCCGTACGGTCGCCTCGAAGGCGACCCCTGGAAGCTGGGTGAACTGGTCCGCCTCGATGCCGAGCTCGGTCCCCAGCGGCAGCCCACCCTCGATGGGCAGCGCCGCGCCTTCCACAGCCGCGGTTCCTCCGGTCGTGGGCTCCGGGTACGGCGTGCGGCTGTCGATCAGGGTGAACCAGGTACAGGGGAGTTCGTCGGGGTTATCCGATGGCGGTGGCCACCGGTCCCAGCCTTGTGTCACGTACTCCCACTGGGCCCGGCGCTGCAGCAGTGCCCATGTCTCGCCGGCTGCCTCGGACATCCGGCCCTGCCAGGTGCCGAAGACGCGCTCCGACGGATCCGCTGGGTTGTAAGACGTGGTCTCGCACATTTCGCCGGTGCCCGGGGCCGAGCCGGTGGCGCCGTGGCGCAGGATTCGCCCGGCCGACCAGGGCTCGAGCCCTTCGTCACTCAACTGTTCGGGGAAGGCGTCGGGGTCGGCGGCGGCGTAGTACGCCTCCACGGCCAGCCGGGCCGCCTCCTGGTGTCCGCCGTGGTTGCCAGGTGTGGGGGACGGGTTCATCGTCACGATGACGTCCGGCCGGGTGGCGCGCACGACCCGGACGACGCGGCTGAGGGTCTCCTCAGGATCGTCACCGTCCCACGCCTCGCGATGCAGTGGAGCACTGAGGGTGTAGAAGGGGTCGATCTTGTCGAGGTTGTAAATGTGTTTGATGCCGGCGAACGCGACGGCGCGGCGTTCCTCAGCCTCACGGATCAGTCCGAGATCCGGACCCTCTTCCAATCCGACGGCGTTGCCGCCGCCTTCGCCACGGGTGATGGTGATCACCCCGGCACTGAGATCGTCGTACTCGTTCCATTGCCCGAAGGTGCCGAGGGCACCGGCTTCGTCATCCGGATGGGCGCCGACGAAGAGCACGTCGAGGTCGACCATCTTGCCGGTGCCGCCGGCTTTGCCCTGTGCCGTGGCCGCGGCGCTTGGCGAGGAGCCGGCCGAGGCGAGCGACAAGGAGGAGACGAGTAAAGCTGCCAAAGGCACGGTGGCCAGTCGAAGTGGTAATCGCATGGAGGGGATCCGTTCTCTCAGGGGATGTGAACCAGACCAGACCTGGATCCATGTTGATCACGAGCCTTTGCCGCCGGGACCGGCGAAGAACAGGCCGTGATCAACGCGGATGATCGGGGGTCCCCGGGCGGGATTTGAGTAGCCTGCCGTGGGCCGGGTCCCGGCCGTCATTTGACGGCGCCTTCGACCATGCCTCGGATGAAGTGACGCTGCAGGAAGAGGTAGACGACCACGACCGGCAGCGCGACCAGTGCCGCACCGGCCGCCAGCAGCGAGGTGCCGGCTGTGTACTGGCCCTGGAAGAAGGCCAGCCCGAGCGGAGCTGTTCTGAGCCCTTCACTGGTGGCCATGACCAGCGGGATGAGGAACTCGTTCCACGTCCACATGAAGATCAGGACCAGCATGGTGGTGATGGCCGGGCGTCCCATCGGCACCAGGACCTGCCACAACGTGCGCCAGTGACCGGCGCCGTCCAGCCGGGCGGCCTCGACCACCTCACGTGAGCTGGACCGGAAATACGCCCTCATCCAGAACGTGCCGAAGGCCACCGACTGTGCCACCTGTGGTGCCACGATGGCGAGCAGGGTGTTGGTGAGCCCGACGGAACGCAGGTCGAAATACAGGGCGACGACGAGCGCCTCGGCCGGAACCATGATGCCCAGCAAGATCACGTAGAAGAGGACTTCCGAACCCCGGAACCGCATGGTGCCGAAGGCGTAGCCGGCCATGATCGAGAACAGCGCGGAGAGCCCGACCACCAGGATCGCGACGATGGCGCTGGTGCGCATGTACGAGCTGAAGCGGCCCTGGGTCCACGCGTCGGCGAAGTTGCCGAAGTGCAGCCCGCCGCTGTCACCGATCTGATCCGGCGACAATGCCGTGGTCAGGATCAGCAGGACGGGATAGAGAGCGATCGAGGCGAACAGGATGAGGATCGCGTAGTTCGCCACTCGCTCGTTGCGCGAGATCATCAGCGTCCCCTTCCTTGCTGCCGCGGATCATCCGAGCCGGCCGGTTCCTCAGGTTCCGGACCAGCGTCATCGAGATCCGGATCTGGCCCCGGCTGATCGGACGATGCGACGGGCGGCCCGGACCGGTTGCGGCGCGCCAGGGCGCGGATGCCGCTGGCTCCGGCCGGCGCCGAGCCGTCGTTGCTGTCGCCGATCCGGTTGATGATGACGGTGGCGACGAAGACCAGCGCGGTGAGCACCAGCGCCAGCGCGGCGGCGGTGCCGACCTCGCCGATCAGGAATGCGTGCCGGTACACCTCGTACGACGGCACGGCCGTCTGGTTGCCAGGACCGCCGCTGGTCATGACGTACACCAGGTCGAACGTCTTCAGCGCGGCGATGACGGTCAGGGTGAGTGCGACGGCGAGCTCCCCACGGACCGAAGGCAGTGTGATGGCGAAGAACTCCCGCCGCGGGCTGGCGCCATCGAGGCGGGCCGCCTCGTACAGCTCGCGAGGAACCTTCGCCATACCCGCGAGGAAGAGCACGAAGCACAGACCGGTACCGACCCAGGTCCCGACCAGCCCGACGGACGGCAGCGCCCAGGTGTAGTCGCCGAGCCATGGACGGGCCACGGCGTCGAGTCCCACGGCCCGGAAGAGTGAATTGAGGGGACCTTCGGGTGCGTAGATCTGCCGCCAGGCGATGGCGACGACCACCATCGGCACCACCTGAGGCAGGAAGATCAGGACCCGGAACAGCCCGAGCCCGCGCATCCGCCCGGCCCGCATCATGGTGGCGGCCAGGAGCAGCCCCAGCGACACCGGAACCACGGCGTAGAACACGATCAGCACCAGGGCATGTATGAACGCCCCGCGAAGCGCCGGGTCGGTGAACACTGCGGCATAGTTCGCCAGACCAACCCACGTGCTGCTGCCGAGGCCGTCCCACTCGTAGAGCGAGAACGTGGCACTTCGAAACAGCGGAAGCCCGATGAACGTCACGAAGACGATGAGCGCCGGCAGGATGTAAAGGTAGGCCAGCCTCCTGGGTTCGCCTGGTGGTCCCTTCGGGCGGCGCCGCCGCGCCGCCTCGCGGGCAGCGGTCTCCGTGCCCACCATCGAGCTCATCGACCCTCCTCGTCGTTGTACAGCGCGTTAGCAGGGCGCACCAGTCCCGTGATCATGAGCGCAACAGTGCTCCACCTCCCCGTGATCGTGAGCGGTTCGGTGTCGCTATGGCGACTCGAATCCGCTCACGATCACCGGGGTTGAGGGCTGAAAGTTGCTCACGATCACCGGGATGGGCGACCGGTGATGGACGCTAGCCGCCGACCTGCTCCAGATACTCCGTCTCGAGGTGGTTCAGGAAGTCCTCCGGGTCGCGCTGTCCGCCGAGGAGATCCTGGATCGCGGCGGTGATGGTGTCGAAGAACGTCGGTGTGGCGTAGTCGAGGTAAGGCACCAGCAGGTCTTCCGCGCCCGCCTGTCCCCACGCTTCGAACACCTCGGCCTGCAGGCCGCTGGCTTCCTGCTGGTCCGCGTCCACGACCGGCAGGTTGCCGGCCTCCGCCACCGTGGTCATCGCGTCGGCGTTGGTGATGAAGTCGATGTAGGCCGCGGCGGCTTCCTTGTTGGCGCTGTTGGCCGGGATGGCGAACGGGATGCTGATCCCCCCGGTCACCAGGCGCTGCCCGCTGGCACCGGCTGGGGGGAGGACGAATCCGACGTCCTCGCCCATGGCGTCGTCGAGGTCGGCGAGCAGCCAGGTGCCCGCCACCAGGAAGATACCCTCACCCTGGGTGAACTGCTGCCACGAGTCGTCGTAGTCGAGTCCGGCGAACCCGTCGGTGAAGTAGCCATCGTCCACCCAGGACATGATCGTCTCGGTGGCCTCGATGCTCTCCGGCTCCAGCCAGGACGAACCTGGCCGGCCGAATCCCAGGTTGCGGATGGTCTCGGCGTCGAGGAACTGGTTCTGTACGAAGCCGTATTCGTGGATGCCGGCGAACGGGTTGAGGTTGCCGAATTGGATCGGGAGCTCGCCGGCGTCGTCGGCGGTCTCCAGCGCCGCGACGAACTCGTCATAGGTGGTGGGTGGATCGATGCCGAGTTCGTCGAGTTTGGGCTTGCTGTAGTAAAGCCCGACGATCTCGCCCATCTGCGGCAGTCCGTACAGGGCCCCGTCGCCGTACACCTCACCGTCGTCGCTGTACATCGCCAGCGACCGCACCGACTCCGGGAAGCGCTCGAACCAGCCGTACGTGTCGGCATAGGCGTCGAGCGGCTCGAGCAGTCCGGAGCCGACGTACTGGCCCATCTCGGTGCGGCTGTTGTTGGCCTGGACGACGTCGGGTGCGTCGTCGTCGGTCAGTGCCAGCCGGAGTGTGGTGCGGAGATCGTCGGTGGAACGGGAGACCCGGTCGACGGTGATGTTCGGGTACTCCTCCTCGAACGCCTGGTTCAGCTCATCGATCTGCTCGGACTGACCGCCGCGCACCTCCTGATCCCACACGACCAGGGTGACGTCGCCCAAGTCCTCCAGGTCGGTCTCCACCTCGGCGCTGGCGCCGTTGTCTTCGGCGTCGTCACCGTCGTCGTCGCTACCCGGCGCGCATGCCGCGACGAGTGCGACTGCCGTCGCGGCGGCGGCGAACCGGGCCAGTTTCCGTGTGGTTCTACTCATTCTCATGCCCTTTCGTTTGGAGTGCGCAAGCGATCAGCGTCCGGCGCGGAAACCGAGTGTGGCGATAGCTCGGGAAACCTCGGGGACGTCGTAGTCGGGGAGAATCTCGTCGAGAAACGCGTAGTCCTCAGTCAGCGCGGGGTCTTTTGAGCCGGTGTCGGCCCACCAGCTGGCGATATCGCCCCAGCCTGGCGCGGCGAGCGCGCCGCCGAAATGACGCACGGACAGCCCAGCGGCGAGATTGGCCAGGCGCAGCCGCTGTCCAACTGGCCAGCCGGCCACGGTGCTGGTGACGAGGCCGGCGAGGAAAACGTCGCCGGCGCCGGTGGGATCCATGGCCTCCACCGGCACCGCGGGTGCGTGGACGATGGTGTCCGTCTCACGATCATGTGCGATGACGCCGTCACTACCGCAGGTGACGACGGCCAGCGGTACCAGATCCGACAACGCCTTCACCGCCTCGATGGGAGAGTCGGTGCGGGTGTAACTCATCGCTTCGACGGCGTTGGGGGAGAACGCGTAGCAGCCACTGAGGCTTTCTCGTAGCCGGCCCATGTCCCAGCGAGCTTCCGGGTCCCAGCCGAGATCGGCGAAGATCAATCCGCCGTCGGCGGCGATCGTGTCGACCCAGGGCTGGCGCTCGACGCCCAGGTCGACGAAGGTGGCGCGGGCCCGGGGTGGCTGGCCGACCAGCCGTGCCTGGACGTCGGTGATGTGGCCGTGGGTGACCATGGTCCGGTCGCGGTCGTAGACCGTCGATACGGTGACGGGGGAGTGCCAGCCGGTGACATACCGGGAGTAGGTCAGGTCGACGCCTTCCTGGATGCTCAGTGTCTGCCGGCAGTAGTCGCCGTAGAGGTCCTCACCGAACGCCGCGGCCAGGCTTGTGTGCAGGCCGAGCCGGGAACAGGCAACCGCCATGTTCGCGACGCCTCCCGGGCCGGATCCCATGCCTGATGCCCAGACCTCGGTGCCGCGCTGCGGCGGAGCCTCGAGGCCGATGAAGATGATGTCGAAGAAGACGGTGCCGGTCAGGAAGATGTCTACGTCCGGATCGCCGTCGCGCCGAATGCCCTCCAGCGGGTCATGGAAAGACTTCGCCGGGCGTCCGGAGGAGCGCTGCGAGCCAGCGTGGCGCGGTGGTCGGGCGGAGCTTGGCACGGATACCTCGGTGTCGGGTGGTTGAGACGTTTGCTGATTCTCGGGCGCTGTGTCCCGCGGACCGGTTTTGCTGGTCCTGAATTTCTCCCGGGTGCGATGAGCTCGACCGGCCGCCTGGGCGTCCGTTTCCGAGCGCATCCACGTTGTCGTGTTGTAAGAACATAGTCTGAGTGCTTGAAGTTGACAAGATATGATCGCAAAAAGTGGCGTGTTCTACCTCATGTGTAGCCATATTTGATCAGAAGCGGAGTTCTGGGATGGACATCCGGGCACAGTTGATTGATATTGTTCACTCGTGCTCGCACAGCGACGGTATGAGTTGATTATGCAGATCCTGCGTGCCGAGGGGCCGGTCTCCGTCGGTGTGCTGGCTGATCGCCTTGGTGTCAGCGCGGCGACGATCCGCCGCGACCTGAACCGATTGGAACGGCTGGAGTTGCTGACCCGGGTGCGTGGCGGCGCAGCTGCGAGCACCACTCTCGAGGAGCCGTTCTCAGAAGTCGCCACCGTCGGCCAGGAGGCCCGCGACGCCATCGCGCAGAAGGCTGCGGAGCTGGTGCGCGACGGCGATGTTCTGCTTCTCGACATCGGCACCACGGTGCATCGCCTGGCGGCGCACCTGCATGGGCGCTCGATCACGGTCATGACGTCCAACCTCGCGGTCTACGAGGAGCTGGTTCCGGACCCGGAGATCGAGCTGATCTTGCTCGGTGGTGTGGTGCGCCGCAACTACCGCTCCCTAGTGGGATTCCTGACCGAAGACTGCGTGCGGCAGCTACGGGCCGGCCGGCTGTTCATCGGCACCAGCGGGATCCGCCCGGACGGCACTATCGTCGACACTACCGCGGTGGAAGTGCCGGTCCGGCGCGCCATGATCTCCTCGGCCGATCAAGTGATCTTGGTGGCGGACAAGTCGAAGTTTCCCGGCAGCGGCTACGCCACTGTTTGCGGACCTGAAGCGCTCGACGTCGTCATCACCAACGAGGGAGCCGATCCCGGCACCCTCACGACATTGAGTGAATCTGGAGTAGAGGTGATTGCCGTATGAGGCTGACCATCCTGGGCGGTGGCGGCTTCCGTGTCCCGCTCGTTCATTCCGCGCTGGCCGCGGAGGACTCCGGGGTCGAGACCGTGGTGCTGCACGACACCGACCCGGCCCGTGTCCACGCCGTGCGTGCGGTGCTGAACGAAGCCTCGACCGGGCGTGGGCCAGAGGTGATCGTCGAAGAAGACCTCGCCGCCGCGTTGAAAGGCACCGATTTCGTTTTCTCCGCCATCCGGGTCGGAGGGCTGCAAGGCCGCATCTGTGACGAGCGGTCAGCGCTGGCCGAAGGCATGCTGGGGCAGGAGACGACCGGGGCGGGCGGCATCTGCTATGGGCTGCGCACCGTTCCAGTCGCGCAGCGGATCGCGGAGGCCGTGCGTGAGCACGCGCCGTCGGCGTGGGTCATCAACTTCACCAACCCGGCGGGTATGGTCACCGAGGCCATGAGCCAGATCCTGGGCGACCGGGTGATAGGTATCTGCGACTCGCCGGTCGGGTTGTTCCGGCGCGTGGCCCGGGCTCTGAAAACGGACATGGCTGACGCGTGGTTCGACTACGCCGGGCTGAATCATCTCGGGTGGCTTCGGCGCGTGCTGGTGGACGGCCGGGACGTGCTGCCTGACCTACTGGCCGACGACGAGGCGCTGACCTCGTTCGAAGAGGGCAAGCTCTTCGGTGCTCCGTGGCTTCGGGCGCTCGGCGCGATCCCCAACGAGTACCTCTACTACTACTACTTCACGCCGGAGGCCATCGCGTCGATCAAGGACGCTCCCGCCACCCGCGGCGAGTTCCTTCTGCGCCAGCAGGACGCGTTCTATCAGGCTTCTGACGCACACGGTGCGGCTGATCGCTGGGACCAGGTCCGCCTCGAGCGCGAAGCCACGTACATGGCCGAAAGCCGGGAGGCCTCTGGCGCGGGAAGCCGGGACAGCGCCGACCTCGACGGCGGCGGCTACGACCGGGTGGCGCTGGCCCTGATGCGTGCCATCGCCGCTGATGAGCAGGTCACGCTTGTGCTCAACGTGCGCAACCGGTCCGCGCTGCCAGGGCTGGACGCCGCCGCCGTCGTCGAAGTGCCGTGCCTGGTGGGCCGCAACGGCGCGCATCCGCTGGCGGCTGGTGCCCTGGAGCCGTCGTCGTCGGCGCTCGTCGCGAGTGTCAAAGCCGCCGAGCGGATGACCATCGAGGCAGCGAGCACGGGGTCCCGGGCGGCGGCGGTCAAGGCGCTGGCCATCCACCCGCTGGTCGGGTCGGTGCACGCCGCCGAGCGCATCCTCCGCCGCGAGCTCGAGTCGCTGCCGGAGCTTCGCGCTGTGCTCACGGGTGATTGAGCGGCGGTGAACCGCGCGGGTACCGGCTGGCTCACGGCGATCAGCGGTAGACGAGGCCGGACAGCTGGTGGGCCAGCCGGGTGCGGAACCGTGGAATCCGGCCCAGCAGTCCGAGCATTGCGTTACGCACCGGGCGCAGAGCCCGGTTGGCGGTGGCGACCCTGGTCAGCCGGCTGGCCAGCGCGACTACTTGCTTGGCTACGGGCCGGCGGCTGGCGCCGTAGCTCTCGAGTAGTTCGGGGCTTTCTCCGCTCAGCACCCGCCCGAGTACCTGGCTCAGTGCCGCGGCGTCGGTGATGCCGGCATTCATGCCCTGGCCGCCTGCTGGGCTGTGCACGTGAGCGGCGTCGCCGGCGAGCATGATCCGGCCGGCGCGGTAGGTGTCGGCAACCCGGTGGTGCACTCGGAAGCGTGAGCTCCAGATCACGTCCTGCACCTCGGTGCGTTGTGCTCTTGATCCGCGGGTGTCGAGAAGGTCCTGTACCAATGCAGCGTCGGGTTCTTTCGGTGCGTTGTCGACGGTAGCGACGATGCGGTGCGACCCGCCGGGCAACGGTGCGACAACGACGGGGCCTTCAGGGGAGAAGTACATGATGACCTCGTCGTCCGGGATTGCGCCGCCAAGGTGGACGTCAGCCAGCACGAACGACTCGGGGTAGGTGTCCCCGCTGAAGCCGATCCCGGCCTCCTGCCGCACGGTGCTGTGCATGCCGTCGGCGCCGACGACGTAGGCCGCGCGGACCCGCTCGCCGTCGGAGAACGAGGCCGTCACTCCAGCGTCGTCCTGGGCGAGTGTGGTGAGGGTGAATGGCCGGTGCACGTGCCCGCCGAGCTCAGTGAACCGGTCGAGGAGGATGGTTTCGGTGGTGGCCTGAGAAATCATCAGCAGGTAGGGATAGGCGGTCGGCAGCTCGGAGAAGGGCACTGGGACCAGGACCCGGTCGTGGTCTCGAATGGTGAAGCGCGGCGCGTGGATGCCCTCCGTGGTGAGGCGCTCGACTACCCCGTAGGGCTCTAGTGCTTCCAATGTGTGGGAGTGCACGACGGCGGCACGCGACGTGTTGTCACCTGCCGCCTGGTGGTCGACGACCGTGACGTCGTGGCCGCTCTGCGCGAGACCGATCGCCAGGGTCAAACCGGTGGGGCCGGCGCCGACCACTAGGACGTCTGTGGTGGTGGGGAGTGTGGTGGTCATTGTGTACTCCAATGCCAACGAGTGTTTGCCAACAAGTGTTGGCATCAATCTAAACCCGACCTGAGCCGGAAGTCAACAATTGTTTGCCAACGACTGTTGGCTTATGGTGGGTGCATGCGGAGAACATCGGAAGAGACCAAGGCGAAGATCCTTGCGGCGGCACGGGAGCGGTTCGCCGCGGACGGCTATGAGCGCAGCACTATCCGCGCCATCGCGACTGACGCCTGTATCGACCCGTCGATGGTGATGCGCTATTTCGGCAGCAAGGAGAAGTTGTTCGCGGCCGCGGCGGATTTCGACCTCGAGTTGCCGTCGCTGTCCGGTCTGGAGCGAGATCGGGCCGGCTCGCTGATGGTGGAACATTTCCTCGATCGGTGGGATGCCGATGACGGGTTGATGGTGCTACTGCGCTCCGGCGTCACGAACGACGACGCCGCCGAGCGCATGCGAGACATCTTCGCCGGACAGATCATGCCGGTCGTGGCCGAGCTGTCGGACGACCAGTCGACCGTGGCCGTTCGGGGTGCGCTCGCGGCTACTCAGATCCTCGGGTTTGCCCTGGCCCGCTACATCTTGCGATTCCCGCCCATCGTCGACATGAGCCGGGACGAGGTTGTTGCCTGGCTAGGCCCTACGGTGCAGCGCTACCTCACCGGTGCGCCCTAGTGGTCAATGAAGCCCATGATCATTGACAGTTGACCACCGAATTCGGTGGTGAAGTGCCAATGATCATGGGGGAGTGGGATTTCCACAGGGCGCGGCCGACGTTGTCCACAATTCGTCGAACGGCACTGTTGCGGTCCGGCGTCCTCGGACATCGTCGTGGTCATGACTGGGCTCCCCACCGGCGGTGCAGTGTTCACGCCGTTCATTTCTCCTGCACGCGAACCGCACGACAGGCTCGACGCCGTCACGCTCGATGAACTCCTCTCCGTGCAACATGGCGTGATCAGCCGCCGGCAGGCGATCGCGGCCGGTCTGAGCATCCGTCAGATAGAGCGGCGGCTCGTCTCGGGGCGCTGGTGCCGCATTCACCGAGGCGTGTACGCGACCTTCACCGGGCCGTTGATCTACGAGGCATTGTTGTGGGCCGCCATCCTCCGCGCCGGCCGAGACGCCGTCGCGAGTCATCAGACGGCGGCCTTCCTGGACGGCGTGTGTGATGATCCCGGCGAGGTGATCCACGTGACCGTGCCGGCAGGCAGGCATGTCCGGGGCCGCATCGACCGAGTGCGAGTTCACTACGCGCACCGGCTGGCCCGCACCCGCCATCCGACCCGGCTGCCGCCGCGCACTCGCATCGAAGAGACGGTGCTGGATTTGATCGATGACACATGTCTGGCTCGCGAGGTCGAGACCTGGGTCAGCCGTGCGTGTCAGCGCCGGCGCACCACTGCGGAAAGGCTGGCGGAGGCGCTTGGAATGCGTCCCAAGATCCGCTGGCGACCGATGCTGGAGAGCATGCTCGTCGACGTTTCCGAAGGAGCTGAGTCGCCACTGGAGCTCCGGCACCTGCGCCGGGTCGAACGCGCCCACGGATTGCCGACGGGCCGCCGCCAGCGGCGAGTCGCCGGCGGGCGCACTGTCTGGATCGACGTCGACCATGACGAGTACATGCTCCGGATCGAGCTCGACGGCAGGCTTGGCCATGTCGAGGAGGGCCGGTTCCGGGATCGGCGTCGTGACAATCTGGCGACGGTGGATGGCCGGGCCACGCTGCGCTACGGGCACGCTGACGTCTTTGGTGACCCCTGTGGCGTGGCAGCGGAACAGGCTAGCGTGCTCGCCGCCCGGGGCTGGGACGGCACACCCCACCCGTGTGGGCCAGAGTGCACGACGTTCCCATGATCATTGACAGTTGACCACCGAATTTGGTGGTGAAGTGCCAATGATCACGGGAGGATGGCGGTCGGTGGTCCAGGCGAGGCAGTCCTCGATGGCCTTCGCCAGCAGGTCGTGCAAGATCTGGTTGGGGTCGGGCACGCAAGCCTGGGCGATGCCGACGACGGCGCAGCGAACAGCCGTGGGACCTGCGTGCCGCCGGAAGCCGCGAGACGTCGGGGGCATGTCGGTCGCGAATTTGCGAGCCCAGGTCGCGGCATCTGGTGCTTGAGCGAGCGCTTCACGGGTGAGTCCGCTGACGGTGTCGGCGCGCTTGCCGTCGAGCTCGGCGAGCACTCGCTCCGACGCGTACGCCGCGACTGCCAGCACGCGCTGCCGGTCGGCGCAGACGATTGGCAGGCCCGTTGCGGCCGCCCGGCGCACGATCAAGGCGTCGAGATGGAGATCGTCGTCGTTGAGGCCGACCACCGACGGGATCAGCCGGGCAAGGCGGGGGCGGTATTCGTCGGAGATGGTGTCGTTCACGACGCGGGCGAGCGACGCCAGGAGCGGATGTGTGCAGCGGGGATGGTCACTCCATCGCTCACCGGCTAGGTAGGACGCGAATTCCATGAAGCACGCGCCCTTTTGCGGGCGACGATGTTTGCCTCGAGACAGTGTCGGAAGCAAAGCTGGTGCTTCGGCTGTGGGCACAGACATCGACATACCCCCACTCCGTCAGTGGGCCTACATATCTACAGTCTGGCCCGACCGGACGGTCAATGCCAGCCCTTTTTCGCGGATCGGGACATCTTGGACACCAGGCGGCCGAATGCCGCGACGGTTCCCGCTCGGCGGTTCCGGCTCGGCGTCATCCGGCCCGCCGTCGGTCCGTGGCTCAGAGCTTCGTGGCCTTGTGTAACGTTTGAGGTCGTGATCTAGGGCTTGAACGTTACGTGAGGCCAGGAAGCCGGGCGGGTAACGAGGTCGGAGAGGGGACAGGGCGTTGTGGCGGAGGTCTGCGGCCAAAGGCCGAAGCAAGCAGGTGCAGCGACTCAGGGCCGCGGCTGATCAGGCCTACGCCGACGGCGACCTGTCCAGTGCCGTCGCCGGCTATCGGGAGGCTGCGGAGCTTCTCGGCGTCATGGTGGAGCGGGAGCCGCACGACGCTGATCACCGGACCGAGCTGTGTCAGGTTCAGCGCACACTAGGCGACGTCCTGCTCGACATGGAAGAGTTCGAGCAGGCTCTGGGCACCTTCGACGCGGCCGAATCGGCCGGTGCTGATGCCGGCATGGGACCTGCGTTTCTCGCCGAGCTTCGTATCCGGCGCGCGTGGGCCCACATCCAGCTGGATCACAAAGCCTCCGGCATGGTCGACAGCCAGCTGGGTGTAGCGGCCTACCTGCCGTTGCTCGAGGGGCCGAACGGACAGGCGTATGTGCTCGACGCTGCGCGCGGGCTGGCGCTGCATGCGGTCAACATGCTGGCGGTTGGTGATCCCGACGTAGCGAGCGCCGCTGTCGACGAGGCGCTCTTCATGTACATGGTCGGGGCCGACGAGATCAACGCGGATCCGGCCAAGATCGCCGTGCACGGGCGGATGTTCCGGCTCGCCGCGGAGTTGTCCGAGGCGATTCATCATGCGTATGGACGCACCGAGATGGCGGAGGCAGCGGGAGGCACGGCGGCGGCTGCGCGAGCCGTGGTCGTCACCGGCGCCTCGGCCGGGGAGGTGGCGCCCCTGCCGTTGCCGAGCGGGCAGGAGATCACCGCCAGGATGACCCTGGCCGAAGCTCTGGACG
Source organism: Phytoactinopolyspora mesophila (assembly GCF_010122465.1). Classification (NCBI taxonomy): domain Bacteria; kingdom Bacillati; phylum Actinomycetota; class Actinomycetes; order Jiangellales; family Jiangellaceae; genus Phytoactinopolyspora; species Phytoactinopolyspora mesophila. The sequence goes on from NZ_WLZY01000002.1 coordinate 17,848, forward strand.
TCGCCGGGGCCGTGGAACTGCGGCAGCAGGTGACCCGCCCGGCTACCGACCGGGAAATCGTCACCGTCCTAGATCGGGTCGAGGAGGCACAATTGGTCCCCGCGATGGCGGTGCGGCTGGCGGAGCAGGTCAGACCGCTGGCCAGCGTCGACCAGATCGCAGCGACCCGCATCGCGCTGGAAGCTCATGCGCTGTTCGCCATGGCGTCGCAAAGCCGGGAGAATTCGATGCGATTCCGGCTGGACGAGTTCGGGGTCCACTGGGTGCGCATGTTGCTGCTGTGCTCGCGGATGGCGGCGGCAGCCGGTCTCCAAGCCTGCGCCCTCGATTTCGGCCGATGGGTCGCATCCTTGGTCAGCGAGCTGGTGCCGCACGCCTACGTCGACGACGCGGTCCGCGCCACGGTGCTGGATTGTCTCGACTGGCACGCCGAACTGCTCACCGCCAACGGCGACGACGCCCAAGCGGAGGATGCCAGAAACCTGGCCCGCCAGCTCGAGGAGGTCTGACGACCCGGTCACGCCCGGGATGGCTGGTCGTGGCCGAGGAGCTCGGCGAAATGGCACGCACTCGGGTGCAGGCCCAGCCGGGTCTGCAGCGCCGGTTCTTCCTCGGCGCACAGCTCCTGCGCTTTCCAGCATCGGGTGCGGAACCGGCACCCGGACGGAGGGTCAGCGGGTGACGGCACGTCGCCGGTGATGATGATCTCGCGTCGTTCCGGCGCCTCCCACGGCCGGGGCACCGGAACAGAAGAGAGCAACGCCTGGGTGTACGGATGGGTCGGCCGTTCGAAGGTCTCGTTCCGGTCGGCGATCTCGACGATCTTGCCCAGGTACATCACGGCGATACGGGTCGAGATGTGCCGGACGGCGGACAGATCGTGGGCGATGAACAGGTAGGTCAGCCCGAGATCGCGTTGCAGATCCTGCAGCAGGTTGAGGACCTGCGCCTGGATGGAGACGTCGAGCGCGGAGACCGCCTCGTCGCAGATGATCAGCTTCGGGTGCAGGGCTAGGGCCCGCGCGATGCCGATCCGCTGCCGTTGTCCACCGGAGAACTGATGTGGATACCGGCCGGCATGGTCCGGGTTCAAACCCACGCGCTCCAGCAGCTCCTTGACCCGCGCATTCCATCGAGGCTTCGGCACGACGCCGGGGTGCACCTCCCACGCCTCTGCGATGATCTGCGCCACGGTCCGGCGTGGATTCAGCGACGAGTACGGGTCTTGGAAGATCATCTGAACGTCGCGCCGGATCCGTCGCATACCGGCGGGCGAAAGCGAGGTGAGGTCCTGCCCGTCGAAGGTCACCGTGCCTGCCGCCGCGGTCTCCAGGCCGATGATCGTGCGGGCGATGGTCGACTTGCCCGAGCCGGACTCGCCGACCAGCCCGAGCGTCTCACCGGGGTAAAGGTCGAACGACACCCCGGCGACGGCCTGGATCTGGGCGACCGTCCGGCGCAGCAGGGGAGAGCGGATCGGGAAGGTGGTGCGCAGATCTCGCACGGAGAGCAAGGGCGTAGCGTGCCCGGAGCCGGCTGGCTCAGACCCGTTGGCGGACATCGTCGAGCACCTCCTCCCGGAAGTGGCACGCTGCTCGGTGCGAGCTGGGCCGGCTGTCCACCTGCAGCAAGGCCGGATCGTCGTCGAGGCAGACCGCTTGTGCGTACGGGCATCGAGGGCGGAAGGAGCAGCCCGGAGGCAGATCGAGCAGGTTGGGTGGTGAGCCGGTGATGGGCGTGAGCCGGTCGGCCGGGCTGTCGAGATCGGGGATGGACGCCATCAGGCCCTTGGTATAGGGGTGCGCCGAATACTCGTAGACCTCGCGGATGTCGCCGGTCTCCACGACGCGGCCGGCGTACATCAACAGCACCCGGTCGGCGACGTCGGCGACCACGCCGAGGTCGTGCGTGATCAGGATCAACGCCATGCCCTCCTCACGTTGCAGGCGGGTCAGCAGTTTCATGATCTGCGCCTGCACGGTCACATCGAGTGCGGTGGTGGGTTCGTCGGCGATCAGCAAGGCCGGATCGAGTGCCAGGGCGATGGCGATCATGATGCGCTGGCGCATCCCGCCGGAGAACTGGTGGGGGAAGTCGTCCACCCGCTTGCGAGCAGCGGGAATCCCGACCCGTTCCATCAGCTCCACAGCGGCGGCGCGCGCGTCGCTGCGGGAGTAGCCCCGGTGCCGCCGGAACATCTCGCCGATCTGGTAGCCGACCCGGAAGACCGGGTTCAGCGAACTGAGCGGGTCCTGGAAGACCATGGCGATCTCGGTACCGCGAAGCTTTCGCACCTCGGACGCGGGCCTGGTCAGCAGGTCGCCGCCGCGGTACCGGATCTCGCCGCCGGTGACCCGCCCGGCCGGCTTCGGGATGATCCCCATGATCGCCTGCGAGGTGACACTCTTGCCGCTGCCGGACTCGCCCAGAATGGCGAGAGTCTCGCCTGGGCGCACGTCGAAGGAGATCCCGTCGACGGCCCGGACGGTTCCGGCCCCCGTGCTGAACTCGACCCGAAGGTCCCGCACGCTGAGGATCGGAGCGTCAGCCGCCGGAAGGTGAGGCCGATCGCTGGCTGAGGACGGAGATCCGGCCCCGCCCGCGGACTCGCTCGTTCCTCGCTCGCCGATGCCCGACCGAACCCGGGCCGGATCTCCGTCCTCACCCAGCGAGCCCCCTCTCGCTCCAGTGGCCGGACCGCCGCCGCCCTCCGATCCACCGCTGGCTCCAGCCGACTGGTCCGGTCTCGATGTGGTCACCGGTGCCTCCCGCTTCACAGGTTCTTCAGCTTCGGGTCGAATCGGTCGCGCAGTGCGTCGCCGAGGATGCCGAAGCTGACGACGAGAATCGCCAGCGTGAGGCCAGGGATGGTGGAGATCCACCACGCGTCGGAGAGATAGTCGCGACCGTTGGCGATGGTGAGCCCCCAACTCGGCGTATTGGTCGGCGTCCCCAGACCGAGGAAGCTCAGCGACGCCTCGGCGAGGATGACACCGCCGATCTCGACGGTGGCGACTACCAGGATCGGGGCGGTGCAAGCGGGCAAGATGCAGCGGCGGATCAGGTGCCAGGTGCCGGCGCCGATGGTGCGGGTCGCGTCGACGAAATCGCGTCGCTTGGTGGCCAGCACTTGAGCACGTGCCACCCGGGCAAACGTGACCCAGTTGGAGATCGCCAGCACGATCACCACATTGACGACGCTCGGGCCGAGCAGCGCGGCGATGAAGATCGCCAGCAAGATGGACGGGAAGGTGAGTTGCACGTCGGCCAGGCGCATCAGGACCCCGTCCAGCCAGCCGCCGAAGTATCCGGCGATCACCCCGATGGTGACGCCGATCAGTCCGGCGAGCAGGAGTGTGGCCACACCCACCGCGATCGAGATGCGGGCTCCCTGCAGAATCTGCGCGAGCAGATCACGACCGACGTCGTCGGTGCCGAAGATCGCGAGAGAGCCGTCACTAAGCCTCGAACCGGGCGGCAACAGCCGGTCGGTGGTACTGGTGGCGACGGCATCGTACCGAACGAGCCACGGTCCGAAGATGGCCGCGGCCACGTAGATGCTGATGACCGTGGCGGAGAACCGGATCCGGCCGCCGCCGGCGCGTTTGGCCTTACGAGCCGCCGGCGGAGCCGGTTGGGCACTCGTGGATCTGGAAAGTTCGCTGACAACGTCTGTCATGGCGTCACCCGGCCAGCCTTACCCGTGGATCGAGATAGCCGTAGAGGATGTCTACGACCAAGTTGGTGAAGACGAAGATGGCGGCGATCAACAGGATTGCCGCTTGGACGACCCCGTAGTCACGGTGTGAGATCGCCTCGATGAGTACCCGGCCGACGCCCGGCCAGGCGAACACGGTCTCGACGATCACGGTGCCGCCGAGAAGCGCGCCGAACTGCAGGCCGATGACGGTGATCACCGGAATCAGTGCGTTCCGGACCGCGTGCGGGAAGATCACCACCCCCTCGCGCAAACCCTTGGCACGGGCGGTCTGCACGTATCCCTCATGGATGACCTCGAGCAGCCCGCTGCGGGTCAGCCGGACGAGGATGGCCAGGAACGGCAGCGCCAGCGTGACCGAGGGCAGCACGAGATGCTGCCAGCTGCCCTGCCCGTAGCTGGGCAGCACCTGCAGCATGCGGGCGAAGACCAGGATGAAGACGATGCCCACCCAGAAGTTCGGCAGTGACTGTGTGGCCAGTGAGAAGACCGAGATGATGCGGTCGGTGAGGGTATTGGCCTTCAGCGCGGCGATGATCCCGAGCGGGAACCCGATCAGCAGTGCGAGCCCCAGCGAGGTGAACGCGAGCTGCGCTGAGTTGGGCACGTGGGTGAGCACATGCTCCATCGCGTCGACGCCGAAGCGGAACGACGGGCCGAAGTCGAGCTGGACGACGTCGCGCATGTAGATGCCGTATTGGATGATCAGGGGCTCATTGAGGCCCATGCGTTCTTGCAGCGCGGCGATCTGGTCAGGGTGTGCGTCCGGCCCCAGCAGGATCAGGGCCGGGTCACCCGGGACCAGCCGGAGCACCAGGAAGATGATGGAGACCGCGCCCCAGAGTACGAAGATGGAGAAGAACAGCCGCCGTGCGAGGTAGGCCCCCATCAGGCGCCTCGCGCCGGTGCAGCCGCTGTCAACGGGTGGCCGCTCGCAACACCTGCGATGGCTTGCGCGCAAGCGCCATCCAACGCGGGCTCCGGCGCGGCCGGCGCTTCGTCCAGCAGATGGGCGCCGAGTTGGCTGGCGCCGGAGATGACCGCGGCGACGACCCGCCGGACATCGCCCGGGCGCGGTGGCCGTGCGGGGATGGTGACCGACAAGGCCGCGACGGCGAGCCCGTCGTGATCTAGTACCGGGGCGCTGACAGCGCGCAGGTCGGTGGCGAACTCGCGGTCTTCCACGGCGAAGCCCTGGTGCCGAGCCCGCGTCAGTCCGCGCAGCAGCCCGTAGCCATCGGTGATGGTGCGTGGCGTGAGCGGGCGGAACGGCGCCCGGGCCGCGTAGCGTTCCACCTCCACCCGCGGTCGGTGGGCCAGGTAGGCCTTGCCCAGCGCGGTCGCATACATCGGCACCGCCGTGCCGATGACTTCGGTGTTCGGGAAGCCGGTGGCGTCACCGACCACAGCCGCGTATGTCATCGCCCCGCTTCTCGGTCGGGCGTAGCTGGCGGTGAGGCCGGTGCTGCGGCATAGCGTCTCCAGGACTGACTGCACCAGCTCACCGGGGCCGGTCTCGCCGCGTGCCGCTCGCGCCAGATCGAAAGCGTCGAGGCCGACGACGTACCGGTTCGCCTCGTCACGCCGTACCAGGCCGTGCTCGACGAACGTGGCGAGCATGCGGTGCACCGTGCTCTTGTGCAGATCGACCGCGCCCGCGATGTCGTTCAAGGTCAACGGATGGCCTCGCCGGCTGAGTTCGGCCAGCACCATCAGCGCACGGCTCAGCGATTTCATGGGAATCACCTACGAGTCCAGCTGTCGGTCGGCCGGAGGGCCGAGGGAAACACCGGGATGGCTCATTTACATTAACGTTAACGGTAGCGTTCATCCATGACGCTAGAGTAACGTTCTCAATGCTGTCAAGGGGCACGCATGCAGCACACTTGCGTGACGAGGGGATCGTTTCCGATGTTGCAACGCGGGCCTTGACACTGTTTCAGAGTTAACGTTAATGTTCGGACACCGTTTCGGCATATGGCGATGACATTGTCAACGTCAGGCCAAGGAGGAGAAGATTGAATACGGGCACGAGCAATAACACCCGCGATGAATTGCGCGAAGCCATCATCGCGGCGGATCCACGTTTGTCGAGATTTCGGCCGCTTCCGCGGATTCTCAGCCACGACGAATTCAATTCCGGCACGCACGGATGGTGTGAGCTGATCGGCAACTATGACGGCAATGGCAATCTCGATACCGTGGACGACCACATGCGAGACTTCCGGCCGCCGCAGCTGAGTGCCTGCAACTTCTTTGACATCGGAACCCACGGCGCCATGAGCGGGACATACTCCCTCAAACTCGCCACGCGGCCGATCACGGGGCATACCGCCGTGGGCATCCGGCGGCTGACCATGAGCGGGCGCGGCCGCGTGCAGCTCGAGGCTTACCTGGCGTTCAAGACAGAGGCGACGCTGGGTAACGATCCGGCGCTGAACACCTTCGGCGGCGTGGCCTGGGATGGCAACTTGCATCCTTCCGAGGCGCAGTTCGGTGCGTTCACGATGGCCACGGACATCTGTGGAGATGGCGGGCTGCGGTATCACACGGTCGCGCGTTACCAGAACACCGACCTGGACAACCGGCTGGCTCGCCAATGGGTCTATCCGGCAGTGCCGGAACCTACGCCGCGCGAACACTTCCAGGGCAAGGTCAAGCTCCAGTACGGGGCCGACTTCACCGCTCCGAACCCCGAGGACTGGCACCCATTCGGCGAGCCTCAGGAACTGTGCTACAACGAGGTTCCCACGAAGGTGAACTGGCATTACGTGCGGTGGCAGCTGGATACCGAGAAGCGCCGTAACATCGAGCTTCAGGTGAATGACCGGATCATGGACATGAGTGAGGTTCCGGTGCCGCCTTACGAGGAGGGTTACGACTCCCTGGAGAATTTGCTCAATTTCTATTTCAGTGTCCGCACGCACGCACCGGTGCGCAATTTTCTCTACATTGACTCGGTGCTGATATCGGTGGATTGGTAGGGCGCGATGCGGCAATCTATGACGGCAGTTCTCGAGCGTAACACCACACTTGAAGGAGAATTCGCCACCGAACCCTATGAGGTCGCGTGGGCGGTGGAGGCACGCTGGTTCGTTCAGATACTCTCGGCCGAACCGGCACCGGATGCCGGCGGCGGCAACGGCTCGAACGGTTCCACCGCGGGGCCAGGCTTGCGGCTGGTCACCCAGGTGTCGCCGGACGGGATCACCTGGTGCGATGTCGACGATGCCGAGCGCGTCGCCGCTGGGGCGGGGCTGACGAGCTGGCCGGTGCGCGAGTTCGGCCACTGGCTACGCGTCCGGGGGTACGTTGAGGGTGCGGGCGCAAAAGTCAAGGTACGGATCTACTTGGCCGTCAAGGGGTAGAACAGCGTGGTAACAGGCGGGGCACGCAGGCCGACGCTGCGGGACATCGCGCGGTCTCTGGGGGTATCTGTCAATACGGTCTCGCGTGCCCTGGCTGGAAAAGACAGCGTCAGCGAGCACACCCGCGGTCTGGTCCGGGCCGAGGCGGACCGGCTCGGATATGTGCCGAATACGCTGGCGCGTTCGCTGGTGCTCGGTTCCGCCATGACCCTCGGGCTGGTGATCACCAACCCCTCCAACCCGTTCTACGCCCGGCTCATCAGCGGCATCGAGATGCATGGGCGCATCCACGGATACTCGCTGCTGCTCCTGGTCACCGATGAGAGCACGGACAACGAAAGCCGGGCGATGGATGCTCTGCTGCAGTCGGCTGTCGACGGGGCCATCGCGGTGCCGGTGCAGAGAGAGTCCGACCACTGGAAACGGCTCGAAGGGGCCGGCATCCCACTCGTGTTCGTCAACCGGGACGTGCCCGAGCGTGAGTACGACTTCGTTGGTATCGACAACGAGCTCGGTGCGTACGACGCTACCCGGCACGTCATCGCCCAGGGAGCCCGCACGGTGATGGCGCTGGAAGAAGATCTGCCCATCACCACCATCGCGGGACGCATCGCCGGATTCCGGCGCGCGGTGGCTGATGCCGGACTGCCGCTCGACGAAGGCAGCGTCATCTCGGTGCCGACGCGGCGCGACGATTCGGCAGTGCTGCCGTGGCAGCCGGAAGAGGCCTACCGGGTCGCTCAACAGTTGGTAGCGCGCCCGGATCGGCCGGACGCGGTGATCACCGGTAACGACTTCTTCGCGCTGGGCTTGTACCGGGCGCTGGCCGAAGTCGGTCTACGGGTGCCGGGCGACATGTTGGTCGTGGGGTACGGTGACCACCCGTACGCCGCATACCTCGATCCGCCACTGACTTCCGTGCGGCTCCCGGCCCAGGAGGTCGGGACCGCTGCTGTCGACCTGTTGCTGAAGCGCATGCGGGGACGGCCGGAGCACGCCGGTGCCGCGGACGGCGGCGCTGGCAACGACGCTCCTGACCCCGATCCGGAGAAGCTGGTGTTCGCGCCGGAGCTGGTCGTCCGTGCGTCCACCGCCCCGTGATCATTGGCACTTAGCCACCGATTTCGGTGGCTAAGTGCCAATGATCACGAGGCGCGGTTTCTCAGTCTGCGCAGCATCCGGGCATCGCTGAAGCCGACGTCGTGCGCGGCTGCCTCGACCGTGCTGCCATGGCTGATCAGATGCTCGGCACGTTCCACCCGCAAGATCTGCTGGTAGCGCAATGGCGTCATGCCGGTGGCCGCGCCGAACAAACGCGTCAGGGTCCGCTCGCTGACGCCCGCCGCGCCGGCGAGCTCGCTGAGGCGTAGCGATTCGGTGAAACGCGCGTCGATCAGGTCCTGGGCGTGGTGGACGACGTCGCTGACGTGTGAGCGGTGCCTCAACATGGCGCTGGCCTGAGGCTCGTTACCGTTCCTGCGGCCGAAGACGACCATCTCCCTGGCGGTGCGGGCGGCCGTCGCGGGGCCGTGGCGGACTGCCACCAGGTGCAGAGCGAGGTCGATACCGCTGGCGATGCCCGCTGAGGTGATGATCCGGCCGTCGGTCACGTACAACACATCCCGGACGACGTCGGCCCGCGGGTAACGCGCAGCCAGGTCGTCCTGCAGGGCGTGGTGAGTGGTGCAGCGCCGGCCGTCGAGCAATCCGGTGGCGGCCAGGGCAAAGGCACCGGAACAGACACTGGCGACGGTGCCCCCGGCCTGGTAGTGCTCGGTGAGACATCGTGATCCCGCTGGGCTGAGGGCCGGGCCGGTCCGCACGGGTGATCGCCAGCCGGGCACCAGCGCGAGGTCGTCGGCACGCAGTTCCGGCCAGCTGGTCGACAGATGCACCGTCAGGCCCTGCGCGGTGCGCACCTCCGGAACGTCGCCGACGTAGTGCAACTCGTAGCCGTAGCCGAGATCGGCCACGGTGGAGAACACCTGTGCCGGGCCGGCGAGGTCGAGCAGGTGCAGGCCCGGCACCAGAACGAAGACGACGCGTGGCACAACCCGCCTCAGCCGGCCGCGACGGTAGCCGGAACGATCTCGTCAACCGTCCGGATGGTCGCGAAGCGGCCGGCGAGGGCGTATTCGGTCCGGGTGATGATGTCGGCGGTCGACAGCGTGCTCGGATCCGCCAGGATCTCAGGCAGGGCGCGGCCGCTGGGTGCATCCCGGTGCGCGATGGGGAATGTGGCGGTGGCGTCGATGGCGAAGATGACCTCGAAGCCGAGATCGGCCGCTACCCGGGTGGTGGTCTCACAGCATTGCTCGGTCTGGATGCCGCAGACAGTCAGCTGCCTGATGCCATGCGTGGTGAGCAGTTGCTGGAGATTGGTGGTGGTGAATGCGTTGATCGAAGTCTTGGTGATCACCGGCTCGGCATCCAGAGGCGTGAGGCCGTCCATCAGCCGCACGTGGCCCTGGGCGGGATCGAAGACGGTGCCGGTTCCGGGCTCGGTGTGCAGGACCCAGACGACGAGGTCGCCAGCTGCGCGGGCAGCCGTGACCAGCCGGTCCACCTGCTCAACGATCTGTGGGTTGGACACGGCGGGCCAGTTCGGCCGTCGGAGGAAGGACTGCTGGAGGTCGACCACGATCAGTGCGCTCTTCATACCTGCCATCCTGGCTGCCGGACGGTCTCGCCGGAAGACACCATCATGCCTCATTGCGGACCGATCTGGTCAACACCCTCCCCGTCTCGGTGATCGTCAGTACGTTGTGGTTGTCGGCCTGCGACCACAACGCCCTGACGATCACCAAATCGTAGCCACAACGTACTGACGATCACCTGGAAGGAGGATTGGTGATGGCGACAGTCGAGAAGTCGGGCCGCCCGTTCGGTGGGAGCTCGAAGCCTTGGACGTGCTCCCGGTAGGCGGTGTTGTTGGCGAGGTCGGCTGGGAAGATGCCGACGGCGTCGTCCCAGATGTAGCGCGCGGCCTCCAGATACAACGCCTCACGCTCGGCCGGGTCGAGGGAAGCGCGGGCCCGCGCCAGCGCGTCGTCGAGATCTTCGTTGCAGTACCCCATCCGGTCCGCCTCGCAGGTGTACAGCCGACCGAGGGTGAAGTCGGCGTCGCCGGTGCCCGTCGCGTTGGTCTGCAGGTTCAGATCCCAGTTCATGTTGCCGAAATCCTCGAGCCACTGGGCCCGTTCCTTCTCCAGAGGCTCCACATTGACGCCGACGTCCGCCCAGTCGGAGATGAACGCCTGAGCCAGGCCGCGAATATTCGGCCCGCCTTCACGCGGCCACTGGATGGAAAGATCGATGCCGTCCGGATACCCGGCCTCCGCCAGCAGTTGCCGCGCCCGGCCAGGGTCGTACGCGTAGTGTTCAAGCGCCGGGGCGCCGAAAACCGCCTGAGTGATCGGCGCCTGGGCGAGGGTCGCGAGATCCCCGAACAGGTCAGCGACGACGCCTTCGACATTGACCGCATGCCACATCGCCTGGCGTACCCGGACGTCGTCGAGCGGCTCCTCGTGCCCGTTGAACCAGATGAAGTAGTACGTGAAGCTCGGTCCCGTCTCGTAGACGATCCCGGACTCTCCGTCCACCTTGCCGATCTGGTCCGGTGGGATCCGTGACATAGCGTCAATCTCGCCGGTGTGCAGCGCGGTGATCCGGCTGGATTCCTCCGGGATGTTGATGATCTCCACGCGGTCGAGGATCGCGGCGTCGCCCCAGTAGCCGTCGTTGCGCTCCAGGAGGACGCGGTCGTCGGGCACGAATCGATCGACGGTGAATGGTCCGGTGCCGACGGGCTGCTGCCAGTACGCGTCGTCGTCGATCTGCCCGGCCGGTCCGATGAACAGCAGCGACAGCGTGCTGGGCAGGGTGCCCAGCGGCTGGGAGGTGTGGAAGGTGACGGTCGAGTCGTCCGTCGCCTCGATCGATTCCACCGGCGCCCACAGGGGAGCGAGCGGACCCTCCATGTCGATCAGCCGCTCCGCCGAGGCCTTGACATCATCGGCGGTCAGGGGCGAGCCGTCGGTGAACTCGACGTCGTCGCGCAGATGGAACACCCAGGTGGTCTCGTCGGTGTTCTCCCAGGACTGCGCCAGGACCGGGACCGGCTCGCCGTCCTCGAGCCGCACGAGCGGCTCGAGGACCTGCTGCACGGCAGTCTGCACGGCTTCCTCCGCCGGGTACTGGTGGGTATCGAGCGAGACCGGGAAGAGCCCGTCGGCGTAGCGGAAGACCTGCTCGGCTTCGCCCCCGGCGCCGCCACCTCCGTCGCCACCACACGAGGCCAGCACCAGTGCGCAGACACCGGCCAGCACGATCCGGCCGCGAAAGCGTGTGCTCGTGACGACTGTCCTCTCCGTGATACCACGACGGTAACGTGCCGCGTAGTTATTCATCGGAGACCGACACCTGGTGGAAGTAGGGGCGGCCGTTGGGGTTCAATGTGAAGCCCTCGACGTGCTGGCGTTGCGCGACGTTGGTGGTCAGGTCCATCGGGAAGGCACCAACCGCCTCATCCCAGATGATCTGGGCGGCCTGGGCGTAGAAGTCGACCCGCTCGTCCGGATCCAACGCCCGGCGGGCCGAGCTGAGCAGCTCATCGAGTTCGTCGTTGCAGTAGCCGTTCCGGTTCGCCTCACAGGTGTACAGCCGGCCGAGTGTGTAGTCGGCGTCGCCGGTGCCGACGCTGTTGGTCTGCAGGTTCATGGCCCAGTTCAGCGCGTTGAGATCGTCGATCCACTGGGCGCGTTCCTTCTCCAGCGGCTCGACGGCGACGCCGATCTCCGCCCAGTCCGAGATGAACGACTGCGCCAGCGGGCGGATGTTGGCGCCTTGCTCCCGCGGCCACTGCAACGTGGTCTCGAAGCCGTCGGGGTATCCGGCCTCGGTCAGCAGCTGACGGGCCAGCTCCGGGTCGTACTCGTAGGGCGTGAGCTGAGGTGCGCCGAAGACGTCCTGTGGAATGGGAGCCTGCGCCACCTGGGCGATGTCGCCGAAGAGGTCGTCCACCGCCCCCTCGATGTTCAGCGCGTGCCACATCGCCCGCCGGACCCGGACGTCGTCGAACGGTTCTTCCTGGGCGTTGAACCAGTTGAAGTAGTACGTGTAACTCGGCACCGTCTCGAAATCGATGTCGTCGCTGTCCTCGATCTGCGATACCTGGTCCGGTGGGACGCCGGTGGTGAGGTCCACCTCACCGGTCTGCAGTGCGGTGAGCCGCCCGGAGATCTCCGGTATGTAGATGAACTCGAGCCGGTCGAGTTGTGCCGGGCCGCCCCAGTAGTCGTCGTTGCGAGCCATGGTGACGCGCTCGTCGGGCACGAATGTGTCGAACTCGAACGGGCCGCTGCCGATCGGCTGCTGCCAGAAACCGTCGTCGCCGATCTTGTCCGCCGGTCCGATGAAGAGCAACGACGCCGAGCTGAGCACTGTGCCCAAAGGCTCTTTCGTGCTGATCGTGACGGTGTGGTCGTCGGTGGCCTCGATCTTGTCGACGTCGGCCCAGAGCGGGGCTAGCGGACCGTCGAGCTCGATCAGGCGCTCGGCGGAGGCCTTGACATCGGCGGCGGTGAGCGGGGAGCCGTCGTGGAACACGGCGTCGTCGCGCAGGTGGAACACCCACGTCAGTTCGTCGGGGTTCTCCCACGACTCGGCGAGGACCGGGATGAACTCGCCGGAGTCGAGCCGGACCATCGGGTCGAGCAGGTGCTGAACGACGCCCTGCAGCGCCGACTCCGCGGACTGCTCGCCGTGTGGATCCAGCGACACCGGGGCGACACTCGTGGCGACCCGCAGCACCTGCGGGGACTCGCCCTGAGGTGCCGCGTCGTCGGCGCCACCGCAGGCCGCGAGAACGAAACCCGCGGCCAATACCGTGCCCGCGACCCTGCTCATGCGGCCTCGCGGTGGCCCTGTTCGGTTGGCGGTCATGGCGTTCTCCCTTTCGGATCAGCGCTGGAAGCATGCGAGTGCTCGAGGATCCCGGCCGGAACCGCCGGGATCGTGAGCGGCTGCTCCCGAGCTAACCGTCCGGTGTGTGCGGAGAACAATGACGTTTCGCCCTGTGCAAAACAGTGCGGCAGGCGCAGCGATGCCGGCCGGCCGCCGGTGCTACCGCAGGGTGTATGTCGCGGTCACAGGCTTGTGGTCGGAGGGCGCCTGGCCTTCGAAGAAGAACTCCACGACTTCGCTGCAACGTGGGCGAAGCGGGCCGCGGTGGAAGAGCCAGTCGATGGCCTTCTGCGGTGATTCGGCGGGTGCCCAGCCTTGGCCGGGCTCGACGAGGGGAAAGACCGGGTGTGTGGGGGGCGACGTGGTGCCCAGGGCGGTGAACGAGTCCGTGAAACCCGCCTCTCGCAGCGGCCATAGCGGCCGCGCGTAGTCGTTCATGTCACCGGTGAACAGACACGGGCCATCGGGTGCGAGCCGATTCAGCACGGCGACCGCCTGGCGCGCCTGTCCCACTCTCGGGTTGACATCGTCGACGCGTTCCTGGGGGTGGCCCGGCCACGTCAGGTGCGCCGTACTGAACAGCAGCGACGGGAGATCTCCGGTGCCGGACGGACGGAGCCGGACCCAGAACAGCCGAGCATGTTCGGAGCGGATGCCGATGTCTTCCGCGCCGTAGTCCTCGAGGGTGAACACGTCGTCGCGCCACCAGATGTTGCTCTGCGTGGCCCACCCGGGAAAGTCGTCTTCGACACGGGAATGCTCGGGCAGGGCGTCGTCGAGGACTACCCGTGACTCCGGCTGCAGCTCCTGCACACCGAACACGTCCGGCTCGCGGAGCTTGAACAGAGACTGCAGAGCCCGGGTGCGTTCGGTGAGCCGGTGCCCACCCCAGATGTTGTAGGTCATCGCGACGAACGTGAACGGTCTCATGGCTGGCGTTCCCCGACGGCATCGGCGCTGTGGGTGGTTGCGTCGACGCTGGAGAAGAACACGCTGTTGTAACCGCCCAGGCGGATGGCGGTGACTTCCCCGTCCGGGTCGACGGTCATGTTCAGGATCGTGACCGAGCAGTTGTCGGGTGGCTCGAGCAGGCGGTGTCCGTCGGGAGGTAGGTCAAGTGCCTCCGCGGTGGCGACCCGGACCGGGCCGCCGTGGGTGAAGACGAGCGCCGTCGCCGTGTTCTCGGGCGGAATCCCGCGCACGGTCAGCTCGGCGATGTCGCGTAGCGCCTCACCGACGCGGGCGCGCATGGCGGCGAAGTTCTCGCCGCCGCCCCGGCGGACGTCCTCGCCGGCCTGGATGGCGGCGATCTCCTCGGGGAAACGCTCGAGGACGTCTTCCCTGAGCAGGCCGCTCCACGCGCCGCAGTCGATCTCTCGTAGCCGTTTGTCGAGTTCGACCGGGTAGCCGGTGCGGGACAGATACGGCGCTGAGGTTTGCATGACCCGTTCGAGATCGCTGCTGAACACCAGCGCCGGCTTGGGATAGGTGGCATGCAGATGCCGGCTCACTGCCGCCGCTTGGGTGTGACCCAGGGGAGTCAGCCCGGTGCCGAGTTGCCCTTGCACTCTGCCCTCGGCGTTCCAGTGGGATTCACCGTGCCGGATCAGAATGAGTTGTGCTTCTCGCCAGGTCTCGAATTGCGGCTCGTCGACCGCCCATCGTCCACTCACGGCTGCCAGCCTCCCACGGGCTGTGCGTGGCCCGGCAACAGGGTTTCGTCATCTGCAAACCGCCTCATGATCATGAACGCTAAGTGACCAATACCGTCAACAAGTGTTCATGATCAACGGAAGGAGGGGCACGATAATTAGTTGCGTGATGCACCCATCTTGGTGTTAACTGAATTTGTGCATACACAGAAGCCTGACTCCGATGGCTTCCTGACGCACAGGCAAATACTGATCGTTCTCGGCGGTTTGATGGCCGGGATGTTTCTGGCCGCGCTGGACCAGAGCATTCTCGGTGTCGCCTTGCCGCGCATCGTCAGCGAGCTGGGTGGCCTGAACCACCTTTCGTGGGTGGTCACCGCATATCTGCTGACGACGACGGCCTCCACGCCCCTGTGGGGGAAGATCTCCGATCTCTATGGACGCCGGCCGACGTTCCAAGCCGCGATCGTGATCTTCATCGTTGGGTCGACGGTCGCGGCGCTGGCGGACAGCATGGGGATGCTGATCGGCGGCCGGGCGGTACAGGGTCTGGGCGGGGGAGGCCTGATCGCCCTGGCCCTGGCCATCGTCGGCGATGTCATCCCACCCCGGGAACGCGGCCGTTACCAGGGCTACTTCGGTATCGTCTGGGGGTCGGCAAGCGTCGCGGGTCCCCTTCTGGGCGGATGGTTCACCGACGGGCCGGGCTGGCGATGGATCTTCTGGATCAACCTGCCGGTGGGTGTGGCCGCACTGGTGGTGACGTCGCTGGCGCTGAGGATGCCGAAAGTCCGCCGAGAACACACCATCGACTACTTCGGAGCCGCTCTCGTTGTGGCCGCCGTCAGCTCGATCCTCCTTTACACCGCGTGGGCTGGCGGCGAATTCGGGTGGGGCGACTCTTTCTCGCTCACCCTGCTCGGATCGGGCGTGGTGCTGGCGCTGGTGTTCGTCTGGTGGGAGTCGCGCGCCAAGGAACCCATCATCCCGCTGCGGCTCTTCCGGGGACGTGTCTTCAGCCCGGCCGTGGTCTTCACCCTGATCATGGGCATCGCGATGTTCGGCGGCCTGATCTACCTGCCCATCTACATGCAGGTGGTGCAGGGCATGTCGCCGACGGAGTCCGGTCTGGCGATGCTTCCCGCCATGGTCGGGATCTTCACGAGCTCGATCGGATCCGGGCAGCTGATGACCCGGACCGGCCGGTACAAGGTGTTTCCCATTCTCGGCGTGGTGATCACCGCCATCGCGATGTTCCTGTTGTCGACCCTTGGCACATCTACTCCGTACTGGCAGGTGGGCCTCTACGTCTTCCTGTTCGGCTTCGGACTCGGGTTCACGATGCAGATTCTCGTGACGATCGCGCAGAATGCCGTCGACCGTGCCGACATGGGCGTCGCGACGTCGAGTATCACGTTCTTCCGGTCGCTGGGTGGAGCACTGGGAACGGCCGTCTTCGGCGCCGTGCTCAACGCCCGCCTGGCACACCACCTGCGTGACGCGCCGGCCTTGGTCGCGCCGGAGGGATTCGACGAGGCCAACGTGGCCAGCAACGTCCAGGCGATCCAGGCGCTGCCGGACGACGCACGAGCGGCGGTGACCGAAGCATGGGTCAACGCCTTGGGCAACGTGTTCCTCACAGCGCTGCCATTCCTCGCGATCGCGCTGGTGGCGGCCATCATCATCCCGGAAATCCGGCTGGGCACTCGCGACGACGCGTCTCCTCTGACCGGTGCGTCGGCGGTGCCTGCGGCCGGCGCTGTCCCGCCCGCAGGAAACGAACCCGCGCCGGGCGCCGCCCCCTCCTCCGGAGACAGCACACACACTCCGCGCTGATCGTCGGGTCCTCTGGTGCTCTTGTGGCATGTGTCCATGAGAGACCACTTGGGGGTGGGGTCGTCGGGGGGAGCGGTGGGCGCCCGGCTGTGCTGTGACCTTTCATGTCTCGGCGGGTGGTGGGGCTTGGATCGTCCGGCGTGGTCCGCACGACGATCTTCACGACCACTGCCGCGGCGCGTCCGTGCTGGGGTGTCGCCGGTTGTGAAGATCGCCGTGTGAACCACGACGGCCGCCGGGGCCGTATTCGGGGGTTGTGAAGATCGTCGTGCCAAACCATGCGGCTGTGGGCGGTCGGGCTTCACACGAGTGGGGACACACCGGTTGTGAAGATTGTCGTGTGAACCACGACGGCCGCCGGGGCCGTATTCGGGGGTTGTGAAGATCGTCGTGCCAAACCATGCGGCTGTGGGCGGTCGGGCTTCACACGAGTGGGGACACACCGGTTGTGAAGATTGTCGTGTGAACCACGACGGTTGTCAGGGGACGATCAGCAGGGCCAGGGCGACGAGCGACTGACTCGCGGCCTGCACCACGGCGAACCGGCGTAAGGACGGCACCAGAGCGGCGGCCTCGACGTCGGTGTCCCACGGGAGCACCGCGGCAAGCGCTGCCGTGCTGTGCGTCGCGTGCACGCTCAGGACCGCGCCGGCGGTCCACACCGACAACCCCGGGTCGGTGACGAGCACGGTGAAGGCGGCGAATCCGAGGAACACGGTGGCGGAGTGTGAGGCGGGCCGGACCACGGTCGCGGCTGCGGACAACGCCAGCATCACCAGCATCGCCGCGTTCGGATCGGCCCATAACGTCATGATCGCGATGGTGGCGGCACAGGTGAGCCCGAGCAGCATTCGTAGCGACCAGGCGGGGATCGTCGTGCCGACAGTGCCGGACCCGGGCAGCCTCGAAGGGCCGCCCGGCTCCGATTCGGTGGCCGGCGGGCTGCCGGTGGTGCCCGGGAGGGCAGCAGGATCGTTCATCGGTGCCGGCTCCTTCTTGGCGCCCGGGCGAGGCGGGCCAGGTTCAGGGCGAGCTGACCAGGGTCGGCCGGGGTGACGGTGACCCCCTGTGCGGTCAGTGCCGCCAGCCGTTCGTCCCGTTCGGCGAGCACGATACGTAGGGCCACAGCCATCTCCCGGTTCTTCGACGGCACCCGCAATGGTTCCGGTAGAACGTCGGCAGCCAGCACCGGGTGGCCCGCCCGCCGCCAGCCGGCCGCCACGTCGACGATGTCGTCGTCGAAGAAGACGGAGGTGACCACGATGATCGAACCCGGCGGGAAGGCCGGGATCCGGCGCGCGAGCCGGGCCAGGTCACCGGAGCTCGGCCGGCGGGTGTGCCGGGCCAGATGATTGCGCAGCCGGATCAGATGCCGGCTTCCGCTGGCCGGGCGCACGAGTGTGGCCGGGTTGGACAGGTCGATCATGCCGACCCGGTCTCCGTGGGCCAAGTACGCGGCCGCGATGGACGACACGGTGTCGACGGCGAGATCGATGCTGGTCCGGGAACCGTGGTCGCGGGCCTCGCGTGGTGTCACCTCGCTGGACGCCGACCATTGGGCCACATCGGCGGAGAGGTCGTACCGGTTGTCCAGGCAGCACATCACATCGGCGTCGGCATCGACGAGCGTACGCCGGGTGTACAGCTGTTCGTCGACGCCGGATTGGCGGGAGGTGACCCGCCAGTCGATTCGACGCAGCCGGTCGCCGGGCACGAATGGAGAGATCTCATGCAGTTCGGTGCCCTCTCCCGGGCGCCGGGTGCGGTGCGCGCCGACCATTCCGGCCGGCCGCGGGGGCAGGGCGCCGGACGGAAGCCGCGAGGTGATCGCCGGCAGCACCTTGGCCGTGAACGGGGCACCTTCGGTGGGGCCGGCCACCCAGAGCGCGTCGTCGGCCGCAACCAGATGGGTGGGACGGGCGAGCACGTGGGTGCCCCAGGTGGTGATCTCCATCTCGGTCACGATCTGGCGGGGCTCGTGGTCACGTCCCGGCGCCTGGACCGCCACGCGCTCACCGTCGCCGTCCTGAATGGTGGGCGGCAGGATAACGGTGACGAACTGCCCGGACGACGGCGCGAGGCTGGTGGCGAGCTTCGCCCGGTGACCGGAATCCAGCCGCTCGGGGCCGATGACGCGGACCTCCGGTGGAGCGCCGAGGCCGGACTCACCGGTCCATGCCCGGGCCAGCGCGCTGTGGCGGCCGTGCGCGAGCGCGGCGCCGAGCGCCAACGGCACCCCGAGCAGCAACAGCTCGGTGCGCCCCAGCACGAGCGCGAAGCCGGTCAGCACCACCGGAAGCGCGACGGCCCGGCTGTATGCCGGGGTGGGGATCCAGTACCGGCGCTTCGACAGCCAGCTCATTCCGGCCCCGCACGCTGATGGGACGGCTTGTTTCGGGCCGCGGTCGCACCGCCGGCGGCGTCCAGCTGCTCGATCGCCCGCACGATCCGCTCGATGGTCGGAAGGTCTGGTTGGAAGCTCTCGGAGCGCAGCACTGTGTGCACATCGTGACCGAGAAGTTCAGGGCCACGGACGTCGTCCCACACCACCCCGAGCCGGTGCATCTTGACCGCGGCCAGCCTCTGTAACCGGTGCTGGAGGCTGGGGTCGGGAATTCGGCCCGACCGAGCCTGCTGCCCGAGCCGGCTCGCCAGCCGTGCCACCTGGCTGGACCCCCCGCTGCGCAGCCGGTTCGCCGTCCTTGGCCAGGGCAGATGCGCTCCCTCTGGCCAGTATCTGGGCGCCCAGACGGCAACGCCAGCGACGACGATGCCCATCAGAACCGGACGCCACCCCTGCACCCCGACCGCGAAGGCGATGAGCCCGACGGCCGCCCCAGCGCCCGGACCGAGGATGTACCAGCGTTTCATGGCGCGTCCACCGTGTCGTGGTCGAGCGGACGCAGCGTCCGCAAGATAGCTGCCAGTGCGGTGCGGGCCGCCTCGACGTCGCGGGCGGACATGTTCGGATCGGCGGCGAAACGCGCACGGTGGTACAAGTCGCGAAGCAACAGGGTCGCCGTCTCATCGGCGTGGTATTGGCGCAGCAGACCGGCGGTGAACTCGCTCGGTGTCTGGGAACGCCGGCGCGGCACACCGGATGCCTCGGCGGCCGCCTCGAGCCCGAGCCATGCCTCGATGACGGCGTCGCTCCCGCTGGCATGCTGCGCATCCAGGGCACTGCTCGCGGTCCGGACGGCTTTGCGGAGCTCGTCGACGTGGTCGGGAAACTCGTCCAGGTGGCCGCCGACGACGTTGCGCCGCTGCCGGGAAAGGAACCCTTTGGGCATCCGCCGGACGATGAAGGCGATGACGGCGGCGAGCACCGCGATCAGCACAGCCAACGCCGCGTTCCACGGGATGTTGATCTCCCGTGGCGTGTAGTCGCTTTCGAGCTCTTCGAGCCACTCAGCGTATGGGTCGTCGGGTTCGGCCGTCGGGGGCGGCAGCGGCACCGGGGTGCTCTGCCCGCCCTGCCATTCCGGCGTGACGACCTCCATCCGGCCCATCCCGGCGATGGCGACGACGAGCAACGCCGCGGCCATGAGGACAGCGATGGCCGGCAACCGGCGCCCGATGCGGTGATCGGTGCCGCGGCTGGTCGCCGCGTCGTCCTTGTGGTCGCGCCCGGGTTGTCCCACAATGACGATACTGGCACATCTGGCTCGGCCGGCGCGTCCTGCCGACGCACGTGGGCACTCGGCGAAGATGAAGTACGTTAGTAGTGCGGTGAGCATGGCTAGGGTGGCCGTGATGAACGCCGCACACAGTGATCAGGTGGAGTGATGACCACACAGATACCAGCCGGCAAACAGCCGCGTGAGGCGACGCTGGCTGAGCCGGACACGGCTCTCGGGCCCGATGCGACGCTCGAGGCATCGGCCACGGTGTCCACCGAGGTTGATGCCGGTGCCGTGGCGGAGGACGAGGCGCTGGACGACGCCGACCTCCTCGATGACGCCGACCTGCTCGACGATGTCGCGCCGGTCGAGCGGCGGGCGTCCGGGCTGGTGATGGGCTGGCTGCTGGTGATCGGTGGTCTGGTCGGGCTGCTCGGCTCCGGTGCGCTCTCGATCGAGCGGGTCCTGGTGGCCGGCGATCCGGACTACGTGCCGTCGTGCAGCTTCAACCCGCTGATCAGCTGCGGTCAAGTCATGGAAAGCTGGCAGGGCTCGTTGTTCGGCTTCCCCAACCCGTTCATCGGTGTCGCGGCTTTTCCGGTGGTGATCACCTTCGGCGTGATGCTGCTGGCTGGTATGCGCCCGCCGCGATGGATGTGGCTCGGGCTCTGGGGCGGCACTGTGCTGGGCGCTGTCTTTGTCACCTGGCTGTTCACCCAGAGTGTGTACGTGATCGGCGCGTTGTGCCCCTATTGCATGGTGGTGTGGCTGGCCACCATCCCCACGTTCGTGTATACGACGGGGTATGTGCTGTCCGAGCGGCATCTGCCGGCGCCGGCCGGTGTACGGCGGGCGATCGTCGGCAATCGCGGCCTGATCACCATGGTGTGGTTGCTCGGCATCGCGATCTTCATCGCGGTGGAGTTCTGGGACCGCTGGGACCTGGTGTTCTGACGACGCGCGACCTCTGACGTGGAACACGCTAATGTTGTGAGACAGGCGATTCCGGTCAGACGATCTCGACCTATCGCGTGGCAACGGCCGGGGCAGGAGGTGGATGATGGCGATCGCACTTGAGGACGTGATCGGTACTGTTCTGAAACCGGAAGAGTATGACGCCCTGCCTGAGAACAGGTTCCGTGAGCTCGTGGATGGAGTAGTCCACATGATGGCGACGCCTTCCGGGCGGCACGAGAAGGTTGCGCACAGGCTCATCAGTGAGCTCGAACGGCGGGTGCCATCGTCTCTTGAAGTTGTTGGTGTGCAGGAGATCTACCTGCAAGATCTGCTGCGGCGTAATCCGGACGTCGTGGTAGTGACCGCGACGGCTTATGGAGACGGCATGCGCAGCAGCTACAGCCCATCAGAGGTAGAGCTGGCCGTCGAGGTTGTCAGTCCAGGCTCTGAGTCGACCGACCGGAAAGTGAAGCCGCGCGAATACGCGGAGGCGCGGATTCCACACTTCTGGCGGGTGGAGATCACTCCGGATGTCGAGGTACATACGTTCCGATTGGGCGATGAGAATTACATCGAGACAGGCGTCTTCACGCCTGGAGATACTGTGAGCGCACCCGGACTCGGCTGGGCGGCAGTGGCGGTGGCCGACCTCGTTCCCCGTCGGTGACGGTGTGCGAGCCGATCGTTTGCGATAACCTAAGAGGCGTGCGAGGTCTGTTGCTCCTTATCGGGCCGCGCTGACGTCAAGTAGCGGGCGCCTTCAGGCGTCGTGTCGGCGCGGCTAGCCCCTCCTGCGGTGAGGGGCTTTTTGACGTCCAGGCCCGAGCACTACATACGACGAGGGAAGCCAATTCGATGACTCAGACGGACCAGAGCACGAGCGAGCAGCCTGCTGAGGCGCCGCACCGGTATACCAGCGAGATGGCCGCCGACATCGAGCAGCGCTGGCAGGACCACTGGGAGACCGAGGGCACCTTCCACACCCCTAACCCAGCGGGTGAGCTGGCCACGCCGGGGTCGGGCGCGGAGCGGAAGAAGAAGTTCTTCCTGATGGACATGTTCCCGTACCCGTCGGGTGCGGGCCTGCACGTCGGGCATCCGCTGGGCTACATCGCCACCGACGTGACCGGACGGTTCCGGCGGATGTGTGGGGACAACGTCCTGCACGCGCTGGCCTACGACGCCTTCGGCCTGCCGGCCGAGCAGTACGCCGTCCAGACCGGGCAGCATCCACGCAAGACCACCGAAGAGAACATCACCAACATGCGCCGCCAGTTGCGCAGACTGGGCCTGGCACACGATCCCCGGCGCTCGTTCGCCACGATCGATCCCGCCTATATGCGGTGGACGCAATGGATCTTCCTGCAGATCTTCAACTCGTGGTACGACGCCGAGGCGGACGGCGGGCGTGGGCGGGCGCGACCCATCAGCGAGCTGATCGCGGAGTTCGAATCCGGCGCGCGGCCCACCCCCGACGGCCGCCCGTGGGCTGAGCTGAACACCGTGGAGCGTCGGCGCGTCGTCGACGATCACCGCCTGGCCTACGTCTCGGAATCGCCGGTCAACTGGTGCCCCGGTCTGGGCACCGTGCTGGC
This sequence comes from Phytoactinopolyspora mesophila, assembly GCF_010122465.1. Taxonomy (NCBI): domain Bacteria; kingdom Bacillati; phylum Actinomycetota; class Actinomycetes; order Jiangellales; family Jiangellaceae; genus Phytoactinopolyspora; species Phytoactinopolyspora mesophila. The sequence goes on from NZ_WLZY01000002.1 coordinate 40,558, forward strand.
CAACGAGGAGGTCACCGCCGACGGGCGCAGCGAGCGGGGCAACTTCCCGGTCTTCAAGCGCCGGCTGCGGCAGTGGATGATGCGTATCACGGCTTACTCCGACCGGCTGATCGACGACCTGGATCGCATCGATTGGCCGGAGAAGATCAAAATCATGCAGCGCAACTGGATCGGCCGCTCCGAGGGCGCCGCGGTCCGGTTCGCCACGTCCGCGGGGGACCTGGAGGTCTTCACCACCCGTCCGGACACCCTGTTCGGCGCCACGTTCATGGTGCTGGCTCCGGAACACCCGCTGGTCGAGGAGCTGACCACAACGGTGTGGCCGGAGGGCACCAAGCAGGCCTGGACGGGCGGGCACGAGACACCGGGTGCGGCGGTCGCCGAATACCGCCAGCAAGCGGCCGCGAAGACCGAAGTGGAACGGCAGACGGAGGGCCGGGACAAGACCGGCGTTTTCACCGGCTCGTTCGCGACCAACCCGGCTACGGGCCAGCAGATACCGGTCTTCGTCGCCGACTACGTCCTGATGGGGTATGGAACCGGAGCGATCATGGCCGTCCCGGGCCAGGACGAGCGCGACTGGGAGTATGCCGAGCGTTTCGACCTGCCGATCATCCGGACCGTTCAGCCTCCGGAAGGATTCGACGGTGAGGCGTACATCGGTGAAGGACCGGCGATCAACTCCGCCAATGACGAGATCTCGTTGGATGGTCTGAACGTCGCCGAAGCCAAGAGCGCCATCATCGCCTGGCTGGAGTCCAAGGGGCTGGGCACCGGGACCGTCACGTACCGCTTGCGGGACTGGCTGTTCAGTAGGCAGCGTTATTGGGGCGAGCCCTTCCCCGTCGTCTACGACGAGCACGACCTGCCGATCGCCATTCCCGACGAGCAGCTGCCGGTCGAACTGCCGGATGTGCCGGACTACTCGCCGAAGACGTACGCACCGGACGCCGCGGACACCGAGCCGGAGCCGCCACTGGCCCGGGTGCCCGAGTGGGTCGAGGTGGAACTGGACCTGGGCGACGGCCCGAAACGGTATCGCCGCGACACGAACACCATGCCGAACTGGGCCGGCTCCTGCTGGTACCACCTGCGCTACCTGGATCCCACCAACACCGAGCAGGTGGTTGATCCACAGATCGAGCAGTACTGGATGGGGCCGCAGCCTGACCGCGGCGCCAACGACCCCGGCGGCGTCGACCTGTACATCGGCGGCGTCGAGCATGCGGTGCTGCACCTGCTGTACGCGCGCTTCTGGCACAAGGTCCTGTTCGACCTGGGTTATGTCTCCAGCGAAGAGCCGTACTACCGGCTGTTCAACCAGGGCTACATCCAGGCCTACGCCTACACCGACGCGCGGGGCCAGTACGTGCCGGCCGAGGACGTCGTGGAAGTCGAGGCCGAGCCTGTGTCGTCGTACGTCTACAACGGCGAGCCGGTCAACCGCGAGTACGGCAAGATGGGCAAGAGCCTGAAGAACATCGTCACCCCGGACGACATGTACGCCGCTTACGGTGCGGACACGTTCCGGGTGTACGAGATGTCGATGGGGCCGTTGGACGTGTCCAGGCCGTGGGAGACACGCGCCGTCGTCGGCTCCCTGAGGTTCCTGCAGCGGCTGTGGCGCAATGTCATCAGCGAGCAGACCGGTGAGGTCATCGTCGTCGACGGCCCAGCCACCGAAGAAACCCGGCGCGCCGTGCACCGGACTATCCACGCGGTACGCACCGACATGGCGAACTTGCGGTTCAACACCGCCATCTCCCGCCTGATCGAACTGAACAACCATCTGACCAAACTGGAACACGTGCCGCGCGAGGCTGCCGAGGCTCTGGTCCTGATGGTTGCGCCGGTCGCTCCCCACCTGGCCGAAGAGCTGTGGTCCCGGCTGGGCCATACCGGCTCGGTGGCGCATGCGCCGTTCCCACAGGCGGACGAGGCCATGCTGGTCGAAGAGACGGTCACGTGTGTTGTGCAGGTTGCCGGGAAGGTCCGTGACCGGCTGCAGGTGCCGCCGTCGGCAGACGACGCCACCCTGGAGCAGCTGGCGCTGTCCTCCGAGGCGGTAGAGCGGGCGCTGGCCGGTCGCGGGGTGCGAAAGGTGATCGTCCGGGCACCGAAGCTGGTCAACATCGTGCCGGCCTGATCGCGTCCGATGGAGCGTCGCACCGGACAGTCCGGGAGCTCGTCGCCCGGCAGGGTCGCGGTGGTGACCGACTCCACCGCATATCTCGCCCCAGACCTTGCTGCCGAATTCGGCGTGCACGTGGTGCCGCTGCATGTCGTGATCGACGGCGTACCGCGCGTCGAAGGCGCCGGAATCGGTCCGCAGGAGGTGGCCGCGGCGTTGCGCGGGCACGCCAAGGTCAGTACCTCGCGGCCCACCCCGCAGGCGTTACTCGACACCTATCGGCAGGTGGCGGAGCAGGGTGCGGACCACATCGTCTCGGTCCACCTGTCCGGAGGGCTTTCCGGAACGGTCGACGCCGCCAGGCTTGCCGCCGAAGAAGCGACGGTGCCGGTCGAGGTGGTCGACTCGGAGTCGATCGGCATGGGATTGGGATTTGCCGTGCTGGCCGCGGCGGCGGCCGCGCGCCGGGGCTCGTCCAGCCATGACGTCGTAGCGGCCGCGACCGCTACGACGCGGCGTTCGTCGGCGTTCTTCTACGTCGATACTCTCGAGTACCTGCGTCGCGGTGGCCGGATCGGCCCGGCGTCGGCGATGCTCGGCACCGCCCTGGCGATCAAACCGTTGCTGTATCTGGACGGCGGCCTGATCAAGCCGCTGGAGAAGGTCCGCACCGCTGCGAAAGCAGTGGCCAGACTCGAGGACCTAGCGGTGGAGCGGGCCGGGACCGCCGAGGTGAACATCGCCGTTCATCACCTCGACAACGCCGCGCGAGCGGAGGCGCTGGCGAGCCGGCTGTCCGGCCGGTTGACCGCGATCGATGACCTCGTGGTCTCCGAAGTGGGCGCGGTGATCGGTGCGCACACCGGGCCCGGAATGCTGGCCGTCGTGGTCAGCCCCGTGGGCCATCGCCTTCCCTACCCCCGGTGATCGTCAGTGCGTTGTGGCTGCTGCCCAACCACCACAACGCACTGACGATCACCCGCCAGCAGCCACAACGCACTGACGATCACCGAGTCGTGGGGTGCGCCAGGTGAGGGTTGTCCACAGCGGTCGGCCTGGGCGTGACTGAGTTGTCCACAACTCGTCGGTAACCACTGGCTCGGCGCCGTCGCCGCTGCGAAGGTCGCGGCTATGCGCTTGCCACTTTTCAGCCGAGACACCGAAGAGGATCTCGGTGTCGTCGCCCGGCACCGGGTGGCCCGGCTGGCAGCCGACAGCCGGGCGGAGGGCCGCCACGCGAGCAGCCCGACCCGGATGGGCGGGTGGGTGCCGCGGGTGCCGGAACAGGCTGATGAGACGGCGCTCGCGGACACCGATGACGCCCCGCCGGCCGACGCCGGCGACACCGTGCCCGAACCGTCCGGTGACCAGCCAGGGAGCCAGTACGTGCGAGGCCCGGTATCGGGAGCGCTCATCGACCGGCTGCCATTGGCCGTGCGTGGCCTCTGGGAGGCACGCACCGCCGGCACAGGTCGGCCGCGCACAGAGCTCGGGCGCGGACAGATCCTCGTGGTCGCCCTCCTACTGGTGGCTGGGCTCGCCGTGGCGGCGGTGATCTACAGCACCGCGCGTCCTGAGCCGGTGCCGGTGGGTGCCGAGATCGTCGAGACGGGAACCCCGGTTCCAGAGCGTCCGGCTGATCCGGGTGCCCGTCACGACGCCGCGGGACACCTGCCACCGGCCCCGGAGCAGGACACATCGGGCGCCACCGGCATGGAAAGCGAGCACCCGCCGACTGAAGGGTCGGCCGGTGGTGGCCATCCGGACAACGGCATGCTTGTCATCCACGTTGCCGGCGAGGTCGGCCGGCCAGGCGTGGTGACGGTCCCGGCCGGCTCGCGGGTCGCCGACGCGATCGACGCGGCCGGTGGTGCGGCCGAGGGCACCGACCTGACACCGCTCAACCTCGCGCGGGTCCTGACCGACGGTGAGCAGGTTCTGGTAGGTGTGGAGCTGCCTCCTGGACACCAGCCGCCAGCCGATGCCGGTGGCGACGCCGGCGCCGGTACCGCCCCGGAGGCCGGCCCAGGGGGCGCAGGTGACCTGATCGACCTGAACACGGCGTCGAGTCAGCAGCTGGAGACGCTGCCCGGCATCGGGCCGGCGCTGGCCCAGCGCATCATCGACTGGCGCGAACAGAACGGCCGCTTCAATCACGTAGACGAGCTTCACGAAGTAGCCGGCATCGGCCCGAGCAGATTTGCCGACATCGCCCCGCTGGTCAGGGTCTGAATCATGTCGGCATTCCACCTGCGTTCCGGCGACGACGCGCGGAACGCGCCCGCTGGTGAGGCGCTCGACCTGAGGCTCGTGCCGGTGGCCGGCTGCCTATGGGCCGGCGCGTTGGCGGGCCTACTGATGGCACCGGCCCGGCTGGCCTTCGCCGGCGCGCTGCTCGCCGTGCTGGGGGTACTAGTGGTGGTGTCCTGGCGCCCGGCCCGGACGCGCCGTGCTCTGGTGGCGGTGGTGGTGGTCTGCTTCGCCGTCGGCGCGATCATCGGAGCCTCGCGTGCCGCACATGTGCGGGACGGGCCCGTGGCCGATCTCGCGGCGCAAGAGGCCCAGGTCGACATCGACGGTGTGGTGTCCACGGACCCGGTGATCCGGGAAACCGCGCGGGCCGGTAGCGACGACCCCGGCACAGCCGGCTACGTGCTGGTGCGGATCCGGGTCGATGAGATCTCCGGACGCGGCGGCGAGTATCGGGTTCGCACCCCGGTCCTGGCGGTGGCCGGCGGTGCTGTGTGGAGCACGCTTCTGCCTGGTCAGCGGGTGCGGATCACCGGCTGGATGTCATCAGCCGAAGGCCGGGACGTCGCGGCGTTCGTGCGTGTGCACGGCGAGCCGGAACTCGTCGGCGGACCGGGTCGGATCGCCCGGCTGACCGAGCCTCTGCGGGCCGGGCTGCGCGAAGCGGTGCGCGTTGTTCCAGGGGCGCACCGCGGCCTCATCCCGGGGATGGTGGTGGGGGACGAATCGATGATGGGAGCTGAGACTCGCGAGGAGATGCGCATCACCGGTCTGACACACCTGACGGCGGTCTCCGGTACCCACGTGGGCATCGTCTTGCTCGCCGTACTCGGAGTGGCGCGGCTGATCGGGGTACGAGGAACCGCTCTACCCCTGGTGGGTGTGTTGAGCCTGGTCGGCTTCGTCCTCTTGGTACGGCCGGATCCGAGCGTCTTGCGCGCGGCTGTCATGGGCACTGTCGCGGTGTTCGGTGTTGTCTTCGCCGGGCGGCGGCGTGCCCTGCCCGCGCTCTCGACAGCGGTGAGTGTATTGGTGCTCGTCGATCCGTGGCTGGCCCGTTCGGTCGGGTTCGCGCTCTCGGTATCCGCCACTGCCGGCATCCTGCTGCTGGTTCCGTCCTGGGAACGCGCGATGACGTGGTTGCCGCGCCCGCTGGCGCTGGCCGTCGCGGTGCCGCTGGCCGCCCAGGTAGCTTGCACGCCGGTGCTGCTGGGTGTGTTCGGCCAGTTCAGTATCGCCTCGGTGCCGGCGAACATCCTGGTGGCCCCGGTGGTCGCCCCCGCCATGGTGCTCGGGGTGGCCGCTACCGTGGTGGCGCCCGTCGTCCCGCCGCTGGCCGCCGCCATTGCCTGGCTGGCCGGCTGGCCGGTGTGGTGGATCGCGGCCGTGGCTCGGTGGCTCGCCTATCAGCCCGGCTCGGAGTACCAATGGGCTGACGGCAGGCCGGGTGCTTTAGTTGGTATCGCACTCGCGGTCGTGGGCATCGCGGTGCTGCCGGTGGTGTTTCGCCGGCCACTGGTCGCGGCCGGAACCGCTACCGTCCTCGTGCTGGTGTTACTACGGGCGGTTCCGGCACCCGGCTGGCCACCCGATGGATGGGTGATGGTGCTGTGTGACGTCGGCCAGGGCGACGGCGTCGTCATACGTGCCGGGCCTGGGGCCGGGGTGGTCGTCGATGCCGGCCCGGATCCGGTCATGATGCGCCGGTGCCTCGACTCGTTGCGTATCTCGCGGGTGCCGTTGCTGGTCCTGAGCCACTATCACGCAGACCATGTCGATGGGGTGCCGGGCGTACTGGCCGGACGCGACGTCGACCATGCTCTCGTCTCGCCGCTGCCTGAGCCCGAACCCAACGCGGCGCAGGTGGCCGCGTGGCTGGACGCGGCCGGAGTGCCCATCCACGTGGCGCGGGCGGGGGACAGGTGGGCAGTGGGCGAGATCTCGATGGAGGTGTTGTGGCCGCGACGGATCATCCGGTCGTCCGAGGAGTCCGATCCCAATAACGCCAGTGTGGTGCTGGCTGCGGAACTCCACGACGTGAGCATGCTGATGACCGGTGACGTCGAGCCGTTGGCCCAACGCGCCTTGCTCCGGACGATACCCGACCTGACCGCCCGCGTACTCAAGGTCTCGCATCACGGGTCGGCACGCCAGGAGGAGCGATTTCTGGCTGGGCTCGAAGCCGAACTGGCTCTCATCGGGGTCGGGGAGAATTCTCACGGGCATCCCTCCGAAGAGGTGCTCGGCGTGCTGGAACGTGCCGGCGTGGAGGTGCGGCGCACCGACCAGGACGGAACCATGGCCGTGGTGCGGCTCGAGGACGAGAGCCTCGCCGTCGTCGCCCGTTGAGACCGGTGGTCGTCTCCCACTTGGCTCGTTGTCGGCCGGGCGTGGCATGCTGTGTCGCGATATGCCTACTCGAACCGTGGATCCGCTGGTTCCCGTCACCCTGGTCGTCGGGCCGGAAGCCTTGCTTTCCGAGCGTGCCGTCGCCGCGGTCGCCCGTGCCGCTCGCCAGGCCGACGCGGACTCGGACATCTCCGAAGTGGCCGGTGCCGACCTCACACCTGGAAGCCTGGCCGAGCATGCCAGCCCATCGCTGTTCGCCACCCGCCGGGTCCTGGTGGTCCGGGATGTCCAGGATGTGTCGGACGCGGTCAGCGAGGCCTTGGTGGCGCACGTCAAATCGCCGGTGCAAGACATCCATCTGGTGCTCGTGCATCCAGGAGGCGTCAAGTCGAAGAAGACGCTCGACCGGTTGCGCAAGGCAGGCGCTCACGAGGTCAAGGCCGAGCGCCTGACCAAGCCCGATGACCAGGTGAGTTTCGTCCGGGCCGAGGTCCGTCACGCGGGCGGGCGGATCGACGAGCCCGCGGCTCGGCAACTGGTCGATGCCGTGGGCGGAGACCTGCGGGGCCTTGCATCCGCGGCGTCGCAGCTAGCCTCCGACGCTCTGGACGGCATCGTCGACACCGACGTCGTCGCCACCTACTTCGAGGGCCGGGCCGAGGTCAAGGGGTGGGTGGTGGCAGACCGGGCCGTTGAAGGCAACACCGCCCAGGCGGTCGAGCAGTTGCGATGGGCTTTGCAGACGGGCACTGACCCGGTCTTGGTCATCGGATCACTGGCGACGGCCCTTCGAGCGCTGGCACGTCTGGCCGGTGCGGCGCGGGGCGTGCGCGATGCCGACCTCGCGCGCGACATCGGCGTGCCGCCGTGGAAGATCCGGGTCCTACGTGGCCAGCTACGAGGCTGGACCCCCACTGGACTGTCCCAAGCCATCCGCGCGGTGGCGGCAGCCGATCTAGCCGTGAAAGGCGGCGCCAACGACTCCACGTTGGCCCTGACCAATGCGTTGGTGCAGATAGGGCAAGCCCGCTCGAGTTGATTCGGTGGGGTGGTCTTGAAGTCATGAGACCACGCGAGGCGCTAACGGGTTTCGGCGAACGTCGTGCGCAGCCACTGTTCCACACCGGCCACGTGGACCGTGGACGTCGCCGCGGCGATATCGGGCTGGCGATTGCGGATCGCCTCGTAGATGTCCTGGTGTTCGGTCAGCGTCCGTGAGATGGCATCGGCCTGGGTGAGACCGCGCCATACTCTGGCTCGCTGAGTTGGGCCGGAGAGACTCTCGACGAGCGAGCAGAGCACGGCGTTCTGGGAGCCTTGAGCGATCATCCGGTGGAACTCGAGATCGTTGGCGACGAGCTGGTCGACATCGGGGTCATCGCCGAGCTGGCTCAGATGGCGGCCGAGTTCGGCGATGGCGGTGTCCGGCATCCGGATGGCAGCCATGCTGGCGGCGGCCGGCTCGATGATACGGCGAACTTCGAGGAAATCGAGCACGGTGTCGTCGCGGTGGAGATCAACGACGAAACTCATGGTCTCGAGCAGGAGGTCCGGGGACAGGCTGGTGACGTATGTACCGTCACCCTGGCGCACGTCGAGCACATGGATCAGCGCGAGCGCACGCACGGCTTCGCGCAGCGAGTTTCGGGACAGACCCAGGCGTTCGGCGAGCTCAGCCTCCTTCGGCAGCCGGTCACCGGGCTTGAGTTCGCCGGCGACGATCATCTCCTTGATCCGGTCGATCGCCGTGTCAGTGACGGCCATGTTCTCTCGTTGCCTTTCTTCTCTGGCGAGAAGGGTCGGTCTTCTCCGGCGAGAAGGGTCAGCCCTGATCGGCGATCACGCCCCAAGCCGCCATCTTTTCCCGGAGCTCCCCGGCCGTCCAGCCGTAGACCGATGACACCATCCAGACGTCGTTGGAGCGAATGGTCAAGATGTTGCCGCCGAAGTCGTTGCGTTTCTGCTGGACTCCAGTGACGAAGTTGATCAGGTACTCGGCCTCTTCGGGTGCACTGCGCAAGGCGTTGAGGTCCAGCACAACCTTGCCGTCGTCATCATCATCCTGAGACGTTTCCCGCTCTTTGGTCGATACCAGGGAATCGACCGGCACACCGTAGAAGTCGGCCAGCTCGGCCAGTCTGCGTACCGACGCGGCCCGGTCACCCCGTTCGTATGATCCCACCACCGCGGCGCGAAGAGCACCGCCGGATCTTTCCTCGACCGCCTGCAGGGAAAGCTGCTTTCGGCGCCTGACCTTCCGCAGCCGTTCGCCCACCACCTTCGCGAAATCTGTATCCGTCGGGTCCAGCTTGCTTTCATTCATTGTCGAGCTCCCAAGGCCGCCCTACCTCACTGCTCCCCCACATCACAGTGTATTTGCTGCACGCGTACACCGGGGTCGATACGACCTCGGCCTTGACACGTGGACAGAGCACAGAATAGCCGTCATCGGTGCTCGAGGCCACGGTGGCGTAACGGGTATCTGTCATGATCGTCCCATCCACCAACTGCTGCCGAGATAGTCTCCGGGCTCGGCTAGCCGTTTGGTGATGTCGGCGGCGGACACCGGTTTGGACATGAGGTATCCCTGTGCCCGCTCACAGCCGAGCTGCAACAACGCCGTGACCGTGTCGATATCCTCCACACCCTCGGCCACGGTGCTCAGATTGAAGGCTTCGGCCAGGCGGATGATGGCCGAGACGATGGCCCGGTCACCGCTGTCATGAGCCAGAGTGGAGACGAAGCTGCGGTCGATCTTCAACGTGTGCACCGGCAGCTGCTTCAGGTGCGACAGCGAGCTGTATCCGGTGCCGAAGTCGTCGATGGCAATGGAGACCCCTAGCCTGCGCAGCCCCAGAAGTGTGGCCAGAACATCGTCGATGTCGCGCATCACCGTGCTCTCGGTGATCTCGATGCCGAGTTCCTGCGGCTTGTGGCCATACCGGCTCAAGAGCGTGCCGACAAACCCGACGAAGTCCGCGCTGATCAGCTCACCTGCCGAGATGTTGACACGAACCACGTCCGGTGCGGGAATCGAGCTCCGTTTCCACTCCGCCAGCTGACGGCATGCCTCGTTCAGGACCCATCGGCCGAGTTCGGCCGAGAGGTTGATCTCCTCGACCACGGAGACGAAAGAGTCGGCCGACAGCAGGCCACGTTCCGGATGCTGCCAGCGGACCAGAGCCTCCACGGCCGTGATCTGGCCACCACGTAGATCGAATTCCGGCTGGTAGAACAGCCGCATCTCTCCTTCGCCGATGGCCGTGCGCAACCTGAACTCGAGATCGGCACGGTCGAGGAGGCGCCAGCGGAGATCATCGTTGAACGACACCACGGAGTTGCCGCCGCGTTTTTTCGCCTCCAGCAACGCCACGTCGGCATTGCCGAGCAGCTCTTCCATGGCGCTCGAATTGCCGCCGTTCACGGCCAGCCCGACGCAGGCACTGCGGCTGACCACGTGACCGCCCACATCAAGCGGTTCGGTCAGATGATTCAGCAGGCGGCGGGCGATACGCTCGGCGTGCTCGACGTTGTCGACGCCACGCAACACGATGACGAACTCGTCCCCGGCGAGCCGCGCGACGATGTCGTCCGGACGAACCGACTCCCGCAGGCGGTCAGCGACGGCTTGGATGAACAGGTCACCGATCGAGTGGCCTAGTACGTCGTTGACCGTCTTCAGCCGGTCCATGTCGGCGAAGAGCACCGTGAGAGGCGCTTCCGGGTTCTCTTTGAGGATGTCCGTCAGAGTTTCGACGAACGATCTCCGGTTGGGTAAGCCGGTGAGTTCGTCGTGGTAGGCGTGGTGATGCAGGCTCTCCTCGGCGGTCACCCGCGCATCGAGCTGGACCAGAAGGGAGGCGATGGCCTGCAGAGCGCGAATCTCCGCACGGCTCCAGTCCCGGTCACCGAAGTGCACGAAACCCAGCACGCCCCGGGTGGTATCGCCACTGACGAGCGGCACCATGGCAGTTGACGCCTGATGAATCCCGGAGCCGGCCTCGACTCGAGCTTGGTAGCTTTCCGGCCCGCCGCGTGGCCGGACTACGTACGGCTCCCGGAGGTCCTTGGTGACCGCGGAGATGGGGTCGTCCCAAGAAATGACCCCGAGTGGATCGGGGTCAGGGACGTCTTCGCGCCGTGGCCACTCGTCCACCAGGACACTGGCGCGCAGCTGTGGATCATTGTGCCGGAGGTAGCACGTGTCTACTTCGAAGAAGCGGCCGAGCTCCCCGAGCACGCGGTAGGTGGTCTCGGAGTGATCCATGGCCGAGACGCCCATCAGCTCCGACGCCACGTAGGAGACCAGCAGATCGAGCCTGCGTCCGTGATCGCGCGAGATGTTGCCGGCCTCCATGACCGAGCGGCAGAGGTCGGCAGCCATCTTCAGCAGCGCGCGGTCGTTCTCGGTCCACGGTTGGTCGTCCGGGCGCATGATGCACAAGCTGCCGCGGAAGCTCTTGTGCCACAGTCCGTGAGCCATCAGTGTGAAACCGGGTATCAGCGCTTCGGCAATGGCGTCGTCAGGTTCCCGGTTCGCGACGTCGGATGTCACATCCCGGATCGTGTCCCGCATTTCCGACAATGCCTCGCCCTGGACTCCGGCATTCACGGCACGACCCCACGAGGCGAGTGGCACGCCGTCGTCGACGGCGATGACATCCGCTGCCACGGCATGCGTCGTCTCCGCCAAAGACTTCAGCAATGGCTGGATCGTATCGGGGTCCATACCCAAGTTGTGCTCCATGCTCTTCAGGCAACCCGGACTATACGTTCAGCGGGCCGGCGACGGCTTCGGGCGCTGATTGATGGAGCGTAGCCGATGCGCATCGTGAGTGCGATCTGCTGATTGCCTATCCCGGTCAACTGATTGAATTTCCTGTGCAGACTCCTCAGCTGTTCAGCGTACGACACTGAGAGCTGGCCGTAATCCGCGGAATCCACCGCGTATATGAACACCGGCGACATGGCCTGAACCGCGAGCCCGAGTTGTTCGGCCTGGATCCACGTCCGTTCAACTGCCTGACCGCCGCGGACATAGTCGGCCGGGTCCGCGCCGTCGACGGTGACGATGACGAAGCCCGACGTGCTTTCTATCCGGGTCCGGCTCATCTCGCCCAGGGCCCGGCCGAGGTCCTGCTCCGCCAGCACCGCCATGACGTCGGACCGCCGCGCCACCCCGAGCTTCGCGAGGTCCGAGGCATCGAGCTCGAGTGTGCGCACGTCGAGCCCCCAGTCCAGGTCGTCGACGCCTGGCCAGCGAAGTTCCCGCATCATTTCGTGATGCAGGTGGTCGGTGAGAAAGCGTATCCGGTCGGACTCGCCGTACAGTTCGGCAAGCTCGCGCAGTTGTTCTCTATCGGTGACGACGACAGCCTCGGCGCCTTCTCGCTCCGCTGCGCGCCGCAACTCCGGCACGACATGCTCTGGAAGCTGCCGCGGCTCGCTGACGCGTCGGTTGGATACCCGCCGGAGCATGGGTTCGTACAGCTTCGCGAGTTCGTCGTCGGCAGCGTCGGCAAAGGCCAGCCGTGCCACGGGCGACGCGTCGCCCGCGTGGGCGAAGACCTCGGCCGGGCCGAGTATGCCGTGCCGGGCAGCTGCCACCCTTGCGTTGAACAACGCGGCGCCGATGCCGACATAGCTGGCCCGGAAGGCGACGTCCAAAGTCGATGTCTGCTCCGGGTCGAGATGGATCAGCAGATTCGAATCGTCGGCGGTGAATGTCCACGGCTGGGTGTTACCCCCGGACGGCGCGAGCCGCGCGGCATGAACGACGGCGTCTCGGGCTACGGCGGGCGCTTCCTCCGGTTCGGCCGACACGTCGTGGGCGTCCGTCGCCATCGGCCGGGCCGGCTCGGCGATCCGGTCGAGCGCCTCGTGCAGATCGACGCGTACGCGGCCGGACCGCAGCGGCTGTCCCAGGCCGATCCGGCGTACCGCCGCTGAGACGACCGCTGCGCCCAACTGGATGTCGCCGCCCAGCTGTGGCCACGTGCTGACGGTCTCGTCGATCTCCGTCATCGAAGCCAGGACCCGGGCGGAGAGCTTGTCGGCCTCGAGGATACGCAGGATGTAGGGGACTTTGTCGCGGGTCGAGAGCCCCATCAGCTCGCTGGCTTTGGTGTCGCCCAGCAAGCCGTGGAACAACGGGCGATCGGGCTCGAGATCGTAGCGCTCGATGTCGAGCAGGCCGCGGTCGTTGGTCTCCATGATGAGCGGGATCTGGTGCCGCCGTGCGGCGTCCCGGACGGCGAGCTTCACGTCGAAGGAGTCGCATTCTTCGATGACGATGTCCAGCCCGGTCATGAATGTGTCGGTGGAGTCGAGGCTGACGCCGCTCGGATCGATGCTCACCTCGATGTAGGGATCGATCTCGGCGATGCGCCGGGCGGCAGCCACGGCTTTGTTGAGACCGAGATCGAACACGCTCGCCGGGATCCGGTTGAGGTTGGACAATTCGATCTCGTCGAAGTCGGCCAGCCGGATCTCCCGGCAGATGCCCTCCAGCGCCAAGGTGTGCGCAATGGCGTGCCCCACGCTGAGCCCGACCACTCCGATGGTGAGTTGCCGTAGACGTTGTTGTTCGTCAGCGGTGAGCTTGTTCCGGTTCCGGTCGGATCGTAGCGCCTGGAATGCTTCTGGTCCGAGCAGGTGGACCATACTGCGGCGCCAGGGGTAGTAGTACCAGCGGGTCGGCTCGTCGAGGTGGCGCGGGTCCGGATAGGGCAGCACCCGGGCGAGGTCCCGGCGTTGCTGATCCACCCGGTCGAACACCTTGGTGTGGGGATCGGCGCTCAGCCGGGACAATTCGCTGGGCTTGTGAACGTGAACAGGACGCCATGCTTCGGTGTCGTCCGGGACGGGTTGTGTCATCTGACCGGACCCCCACTGGTCACCAGTGTCCGTGGGGTCGATTTCAGGTCGAGTAAGAACAGGTCTTGCTGCGCAGGGCTGGCCATGTCGAAGGCGGTCTGCGCGTCCCAGTGATAGAAGTGGGTCGAGTAGCGCTCATCCGGGTAGGGCGTGGGGGCGATGCCGGGCAACGGGCTGCCGCCGGCGAGTTGCCAGCGGCGGATCGCGTGCTCGGCAGCCGTCGCGAAGGCGTATCGGGCTTCGAGCATGTGCAATGAGTGGATCACGGAACGGCCGATGGTGTCGGCGAGCGCCCGTTTGGCTGGATGAGCGTTGTCTACCCAACCCGCCTTCAGTTCGATGGCGCCTTCGGGGAGTATCTGGGAGACCCACTCGGCAATGAGTGTCGCCGAGAGCGGGTCGGCCGCGAACTCGCTCGGGGCGAACGCCTGGTTGACCGCCGTCAACGGCCCGTTGACGTACCAACCGCCGACGACGTGGTCGTCACGCTCGGTGAGAACCGCGAAGATCGGCCACATCGACTCCGGCGTGACACGGGGGAGCGAGAGCGCATTCTCGGCCCCGAACTTGCGATATGTCTGCGTGACGCCCGCCACGTAGCGCTTCCAGAGGTCGAAGCGCGTCATGGGGCGGTAGAAGCGCATCCACAATCCGGTCACATCGTCCCTGAACTCGAACAGTTGACCTCCCGGTAAGGGTGTCGGCCTCATCCTCGTTAACGTTGCTTGGCTCGTCTGCTCCATATGTCTATAGTGCCCAATAAATCCCCAATGATCATGCGCAGGGGTGCCGCTGGGAAACGGATGGGTGGGCGCGGCCTGGAAGGACAGAACGTCCTGTCTGTTAGATTGCCATACTCGTGATCGAATGCGGCTTCGGCACGCGAGAAATAGAAACAGCGACGGCAGGATCCGCCCCCCGATGGATCCTGCCGCCGCTTGTGTGTGTGGAGCGCGGTGCGTTCATCCCCGGACGAACGCACCGCGCCCCTTATCTCGGTGCGGGGTGGGTAGGGCGGAGCCGCACCGGGTCTAGGGTTCACGGCTGAGCCGTGAGGCCGCAGGAATCCTGAGCCGCTATGAAGAACAGTAAACTAATTGTAGCTTGCTGTTCGTCACTTTGCTCTATCTGGAGCGACGAGCCGTTCGGTCGGAATTCCTGCGAACACGTTGAACAATAACCGACAAACGGACCATTGGCAACAAACTACTTTGCGTTATAATACGTCACGGTCTGTAACGGCCGCAAGGTGCTGGAAATTCTCACTCTCAGTTATTGAAGAACAACGCACAGTGATCATCGGGGCTCCGGAAATTGTCGCAATGTCCTCTATTGCGAAATAGGGAGCGGTGTACCGCGGTGAATTCCAGGCTCTTATTCCTGGAGCGGGACTTGCGTCGCCGGCCGTGGCCTGGGCCGGCCGGATACGTGGCGATATCCGGGCCGGGGCTGCTTCCGCCAGGGGCATCTGCCCAGCCAGGCGCCCGTGCTGAGATGCCTATCCGAACGTTGCGGAGGTGGCGGTACCGGGCGGGCCGGCGGGCTTCCCAGGTCGCTGGAGCAATGCTGCCGACTGGGTGCCGGTAGGTTCGACCATAGGCGTGACTGACGGTGACCTCGTGGATGTTGGTGTTCCATGCGAAGATACCGGTTGCTCGTATACGGAGTTCAGGACGCCGCTCGATGAATGCCCTGGACGGATTCGCCGCATCGATGATGATCATGCCTCCAGGCGGGTGCCGTGCCGGCTACGGTTATGGTCGAGCACATGACGCTGCTTCTCTTGGATCTCGACGACACCCTTCTTGATCGCACAGCTGCGATGCGCGCCTGGGCGCAACGTTTCCTCGGCGAGATCGATGCCCCCCAATCGGATATTGACTGGCTGCTGAACAAGGACGCCGGTGCGCCGCTGCCGCTGCGGGAGTTCGTCGTGGATCTGAAAGACCGGTACGGCCTCGAGGGAACGTTGGACGAGGTCGCCGAAGGCATACTCGAAGGTCTTGTGAGCGGCATGACGGTCGAACCCGTCGTGGCTTCGGCGTTGAAGGCGGCCAGCGACGGGGGCTGGACTACCTTCATCGTCACCAACGGTTCGGTGGCCGCTCAGGAACCGAAGATCCGCACCAGCGGACTCGACGCCATGGTAGACGGCTGGATCATCTCCGAAGAGGCAGACGTCTGGAAGCCTGATCCGCTCATCTTCGAGTTGGCCGCCGAGCGCGCCAGGGCGCCACTGGGCGGAGCTTGGATGATCGGTGACAATCCGGCGTCCGACATCGCAGGCGCGCACCGGGCGGGTATCTCCAGTGTGTGGATGCATCGGGGGCGCGTATGGGCTGAATCTGAATTCCAGCCGACGGCGAGCGCGGGATCGTGCGCCGAGGCAATCCACCTCGTCCTGGAATCCAACGGATCGGTCCAGGTCAGCGGGATCTAAAGTCGCGGCCGAAAAGGAACGGCGCCGCTCTCCACGTGGAAGTGCGGCGCCGCTCCGGGCCAGCCGAAACAGAAGCGTGAGTGTGCTACCCGGGGCCCGTGCGGGCCAGCAGGATCGAGTCTCGCCGATCAGCGAGGCTCAGCGGGACTGCTCAGACGGAGGCGGCCCGCTTGGCGATCGACGACTTGCGGTTGGCCGCCTGATTCTTGTGAATGACACCCTTGGAGGCGGCCTTGTCGAGCTCGCGGTTGGCGACCCGGGCCGCCTCCGTGGCGGCGTCGGTGTCGCCGGCGTCGGCAGCCTGGTGGAAGCGGCGCACGACCGTCTTCAGGGACGACCGCACCGCCTTGTTGCGCTGCCGCGCCTTCTCGTTGGTGAGGATGCGCTTCTTCTGGGACTTGATATTCGCCACGAAACGTGTGCCTTTGTGTCGATCGGATAGGTCATGAGGGCGTTCGGACCACCTCGGGACACACAGCGATTGGGGACTCGTTGTGAGCGGCGTGAGGTGCACCGGCGCATCCACGACCTGGGCGGACACGCGATCGATAATCCTACCAGCGCACGGCGGGTCAGCCAACTCCGCCGCTGATCTACCAGGACTCGTCCGGTCCGGCCGCGTCCGGGAGGTCGTGTTCGTAGGGCTTGATGATGTAGACGATGCCGCCCGGACCGGCGCCGATGCCGCCACCGGCGAGCGGACGCTGAGTCCGCAGCCAGACCTGTTCGAACTGCTCACGGTCATAGACCCGCCGGACCGATGCGTTGGAAACGGCGGCGGGGTCGTTGACCACCACGTCACCGTCGTCGGTGAAACCAGTGACCACCATCAGATGGCCGGCAGTGCTGTACCCGGCTCCGTCGAGTTCGTCTTCGGCGAAAGACTGGGACGTGACGACCGGAATCCCGGCATCGATGAATCGCTCGATGTCGTCGAGCGAACGCAGCCTGGTGGTGTAAGCGTCGAGCTGCCGGAACGAGGCTGCATAGGCGGTGTTGAACGACCAGTTTCCGGCGCCCTCGAACGCGTGGTCCCAGGTTGATCGTGCGGCGTGAGCCACCTGGGGATCGGTGTACCCGGCTTCGATCCAGTCCATGTCGCCGCGGGGTGGCACGACGCCGAAATACTCCATGACCATCGTGGTGGCCGTCGGGCTGGACCAGCCCTCACCGCCGCCGTACTCGGGATAGTTGTCCAGATGCGTGTACTTGGAACGGCGCGGCACGGCTAGTTCCTGCCCCCACGCCAGCCCTCCGGTGCTCGGCTCCACGCCACTGCGGTCCGGAACGTCCGACGCCATCGCCCCGAGCAGCCAGATCCGTGGCATGTAGAGGCTGCCCGGTGGCCGATAGAGGGTGACCCGGAGCTGGTACGAGCTGAGCAGTAGCCGACCGGCGGTTTCTTCGTCGTTCTCGTCGCCGTGTTCGCCGCGCGGCATGGTGCGATTCTCCAGCGCGGTCTCGCCGCGTGGTTCGTCGTTCACCTCCGCCGCCGGGCTGAAGACCACGGTGTCGGTGAGCACCACGCTGTGCTCGTCCTCCTGGTCCTCGATGCTGGTCCGGGGCATGGTTGTGTCCTCGGTGGCCCATTGGCCCAGTACGTACCACGGGGTAGTCGAGTTGTCGGTGTAGGTGCCCTGCACTTCGACCGATATCCACGATTCGCCAGGCGTCGAGGCATTCCAGGACGCGACCAGTTCGGTGGCGTCGAATGAGAGTTCATGCACCGGCGAGGTCCAGCGCGCGTATTCCCAGATGCGGGGCCCGTTGGGCGTGTCGTCGACTTTGGTGGTGCCGGCGGCGGAGGTCATGACGACGCCGGCGCGCTGGCCGGGCAACGAGGTGACGCCTTCGCCCTCGCCCGAGCGCCACTCGGCCCAGGTCTTCCAGGACGTGAAGTCGACTCTGGCATCGGACGGATCGGCATGGGATTCCGGCAGATCAGCGCCGCTGGTCCAGCCGAGGGGCGTATGGTTCACCGCCGCGCTGGCAGGTGCGCAGATCAAGAAGAGTGCGAAAACCGAGACAACAGACGCGGCCGACCTGGCCCGGCTGGACCACGTTCGAGCTGAGCGGGACACACCTACTCCTCGTTCCCAAACGCTGCTGTAGAGGGAGCCTCCGGCCGCCACGTGTCAGCAAGGACGGCACTCGAAGCCGCGCAAGCGGGCGGCACCCGGTCCGCACGACCTCTGAGCGATCACTATGGCTTGTCAGTGCCCCAAGTTTCAAGCACCTAGGTACCTAGCCGGTCCACGGATCCAGGCTTAGCAAGAGACGCACCGTTCTCGTGGGATGATGGACACTGACCCGAAGCAACCGGTACAGATCATTCGAGGAATCTCTACGTGCCATCCATGCCTGACGCTCCAGCGCCGGCCGCGACGCCACCTGAGTCGATCCGCAATTTCTGCATCATTGCGCATATCGACCACGGCAAGTCGACGTTGGCGGACCGGATGTTGCAGATGACCGGTGTCGTCGAAGCACGCGTGATGCGTGATCAGTATCTCGACCGCATGGACATCGAGCGTGAGCGCGGCATCACCATCAAGAGTCAGGCGGTGCGGCTGCCGTTCACCCCGTCGTCTGGAGCACACGCGGGCCAGGCACACGTGCTCAACCTGATCGATACCCCGGGGCACGTGGACTTCTCTTATGAGGTCAGCCGCAGTCTCGCAGCGTGCGAAGGGGCCGTGCTGCTGGTCGACGCCGCTCAGGGTATCGAAGCCCAGACACTGGCCAACCTGTACATGGCCATGGAGAACGATCTCCAGATCATTCCGGTGCTGAACAAGATCGACCTGCCGGCGGCGCAGCCGGACAAATACGCGGCCGAGCTCGCGCATCTGATCGGTTGCGAGCCGGACGAGGTGCTGCGGGTCAGCGGCAAGACCGGCGCCGGGGTTCGTGAGCTGCTCGAACGCGTCGTCGACGACGTCCCGGCGCCCACCGGTGAGGCCGATGCCCCGGCCAGGGCGATGATCTTCGACAGCGTCTACGATTCCTATCGCGGCGTCGTCACCTATATCCGCGTGATCGACGGCATGCTGACGCCGCGCGAGCGCATCTTGATGATGTCCACGAAAGCCACCCACGAGCTTCTCGAGATCGGGGTGATCTCTCCGGAGATGCAGGCCAGCAGCGGCCTGAGCGTCGGGGAGGTCGGCTATCTGATCACCGGTGTGAAAGACGTGCGGCAGTCGAAGGTCGGCGACACCATCACCGATGCCGCCAAGCCGGCCAGTGGAGGCCTGCCCGGATACCGCGAGCCCAAGCCGATGGTCTTCTCCGGGCTGTATCCCCTCGACGGTTCGGATTACCCGGATCTGCGCGACGCACTGGACAAGTTGAAGCTCAACGACGCCGCACTGGTCTATGAGCCGGAGACGTCAGGCGCGCTCGGCTTCGGGTTCCGCTGCGGGTTCCTGGGTCTGCTCCATCTCGAGATCGTCCGCGAGCGCCTCGAGCGCGAGTTCGGCCTCGACCTGATCTCCACCGCACCCAACGTGGTGTACGAGGTCCTCATGGAGGACGGCGAGCAACACGTCGTCACCAATCCGAGCGAGTTCCCGGACGGCAAGATCGCCTCGGTCTGGGAGCCTATGGTGCGGGCCACGGTGCTGGCGCCGAGCGACTACGTCGGCGCCATCATGGAGCTGTGCCAGGCCCGGCGTGGAGCGCTGCTGGGCATGGACTATCTGTCCGAGGACCGCGTCGAACTGCGCTACACGCTGCCGCTCGCGGAGATCGTCTTCGACTTCTTCGACGCGCTCAAATCGCGTACCCGTGGCTACGCCAGCCTCGACTACGAGCCCACCGAGCAGGCCGAGTCCGACCTGGTCAAGGTGGACATCCTGCTGCACGGCGACCCGGTCGACGCCTTCAGTGCCATCGTGCACAAGGAGAAGGCGTACGCATACGGCGTGGCCATGGCCTCCAAGCTGAGAGAGCTCATCCCGCGGCAACAGTTCGAGGTGCCTATCCAGGCCGCGATCGGATCGCGGGTAATCGCGCGAGAGAACATCCGCGCCATCCGCAAGGACGTTCTGGCCAAGTGCTACGGCGGCGACATCACCCGTAAGCGCAAACTGCTGGAGCGGCAGAAAGAAGGCAAGAAGCGGATGAAGATGGTCGGTCGCGTCGAGGTTCCCCAGGAGGCGTTCATCGCCGCCCTGTCCTCGGACTCCGGCGGCGGAAAAGCCACCGGCAAGAAGTAGCTGCTGGGTGCCCGTACCTCCCGGAGCCAGGCCTGCGCTTCCGGCCCAGCGCTTGTGCCGCCGCCGGGTCCGATTCAGCGAGCTCACCGACGTATCGGGCTGCGACCGCGGTGGCCGATCCACCTGATCGTGTATCGGTCACAGGTTTCTCCTCAGCGCTGGTAGGACCTTGCGGCCCAGCAACTCGATCCCCTTGCCGTCGGTGAGTCCGTGCGGGGTGCCGAACTCGATCCGGCTGGCACCGGCTTCGATGACCCGGGCAGCTTGCTCGGCGACGTCGTCGGGGGTGCCGGAGAAACAGAACCGGTCCAGCAGATCGTCGGGCACGAGCCGGCCGGCGTCCTCGGTCCGCCCGGCCGCCAGCAGTGCCGGTAGCCGGGTCAGAACGTCGGCCGGCAGCTCGACGGTGTGGTCTAGTTCCGCGACGACATCGAGGTACATCGCCACCTCGGAGCGCGCCCGGGCGCGGGCGAGCGCACGGTCTTCGTCAACGACGGTCACGGCGCCGGCGACGATGCCGACACCGCTCCCGGCCAGCCAGGACCGCATCCGCCGGACCATGTCCGGGTTGGCCGTGCCGCCCAGCTTCACCTCGCCGGCTGAAGCCTTCGCCTCCTCGGCCCCGCGTGGCCCCCAGACTCCGAACAGGAGGTCGACGTCGGGGCGGACCGGCTGGTAGTTCAGTGCCATGCCCGGTGCCAGCCGGAACGTCTCCCCGGTGTACCCCGTGTCGTCGCCACGCAGCAGGCGCCGTGTGATCTCGGCGGCTTCGGAGAGGGCACGGACCGGCCGTGGACCGGTCACGCCGACGCGTTCGAGCCACGCACCACGAGTCAGGCCGAGGTAAGCCCGCCCGGACGACGCGAGATCCAACGCCGCGATCTGCCCGGCGATCTCCACCGGGTGCAGCAGGAACGGGTTGAGGCAGGCGGGTCCCAGCCGGATGTGCTCGGTGACCCGGGCGATCTCCAGCAACGCGGACAGCGGCGGTTGAAATCCGAGGTCGTTGAAGACCGACACTCCGTCGAAGCCGACGTCTTCGGCCAGCGCGCCGAGCATCTGGTACTCGACGCCGGTCTTGTTCGATTGCAGGCCCAGGGTGATCTGCCGCGCGGGCAGTGCGTTCATGTCAGCTCCGAAGCGTCGAGATGGCGCGGTTCGCCCCGCTCGATCCGCATGATCAGCCGCTCTTCGGGGTCCGGGCAGGCGACCTCGTTGTCCGTGGCGAGCCAGTCGTTCGGCTCGCGGCTGCGCTGTTTGGCCGGCAACAGGGGGAGGACAGCGGCCATCGCATACAGGCAGAAGTGCCGGCCCGGGGCGGTGCTGACCTGACTACTGTTCGTCACGTCGAAGTAGTCTCCGGCTCGAAGGCCGCAGACGGATCTGCCTTCTACCCGGTCGACGACGACCCGCAGGTCGCACAGCTGGAACGGGGCATCGTCACTGCTCATGGCGTGCTCCCGGTGTTCGCGAATCCTGCCCGCTCGGTGGTTGTGCTACTCAGACCGCGGTCGTCGCGATATACGACGCCGCCCTTCATGACCAGGTGGATGGTGCGCAGTGCGGAGATGTCCCGGCTCGGATCGCCGTCGACGACGACGAGGTCGGCGTGTTTGCCGGCATCGATGCTGCCCAGGTCGGCCAGCTTCCCGAGCCAATCGGCCGGCCGGATCGTCGCGGAGAGCAGCGCGTCCAGCGGTGTCATGCCCGCCTCGACCATGAACTCCAGTTCGCGGACCGTGGCGGTGGTGCCGTCGTACTCCGCGTGTGGTGGCATGTCCGTGCCCATGGCGATCGGCACCCCGTTGCGTAGCGCCAGTTGCAGACTCTCCCAGTGCCGGGGACCGGCCCCGAGCGCGCGATCCATCAGCCACCGCGGCACCCCGCTGGCCTCGAAGAAGTCGCGGCAGCGGCTGACCACGATGGTCGGGACGTACCACACGCCCCGCTCGGCCATCAGCCGGGTGACGTCGTCATCGAGTTCGTAACCGTGTTCCACGCAGTCGAGCCCCAGCTCGACAGCGCGGCGCACCGAGTCGGCAGGCCCCGCGTGGGCGGTGACCTTACGGCCCCAGTCGTGTGCGACGTCGATGACCGCTGACATCTCGTCATCGGCGAGTTGCGGCGTGTGGATGTGCTCATGTTCGCCCGCGATGCCGCCGGAGATACACACCTTGATCAGGTCGGCTCCGCCGCGGATCTGCAGCCGTGTCGCGCGCCGGAACCCGTCGGCGCCGTCGGCTTCCAGCGCGTCGGCGTCCCAGCCGTGCCCGCCGGTGCAGCAGAGCGCCTGGCCCGCGGTGAAGATCCGGGGTCCGTCGACCGCGCCGTTCTCGATGCCCTTGCGCAGCGCGAAGTCGGCGCCGCGGCTCTCCCCAACAAGCCGGGCCGTCGTGACACCAGCGTGCAGGCTCCGGCGAGCGGAATCGGCCATGAGCAGTGTGAGCTCCGCCAGGTTGGCACGATGCACGGCATCACCGAGGTGCCCGGGCAGGCCGAGGCTGAGGTGCACGTGCATGTTCGCCAGCCCGGGCGCGACGTACCCGCCGGCCAGGTCGACGATTCCGGCGCCGGTGAGCCGGGCTTCGGGCAGCACCTCGTCGGCGGTACCCACGGCACGGAAGCGGCCGTCAGCGCCGATCCATACGGCATGATCAGCCCGGGCGGAACCTGCGACAGCGTCGAAGACGGTGCAGTTCACCAGCACGGTCTCTCGTGGTGTGGCGATCATGTCGGCTCCCTGCTGTTGTGCTGCGCGTCGGGCCGGTCGGACCTCGGGACAACGGACCCGGTTCGCCGACCGTCGTGACATCGTCTCCCGGAGTGGCCTCCGGCGGGGCGTGGATCCAGCAGACGACGTCGGTCGGGTGGGTCGGCGAGGCGGCCCCGAGTGCGACGCGGCTGTCGAGGGCTTCGGCCGCTCACGTGTCTGGTTGTCTAGTGTGAACGTACAAGTGAGCTAAATGTTCAGTCACCCTAGACGGCGTGGTGTACTTGGTCAACCATCGCCGAACATCTGCTCATCGGGAGTGCACGTGTTAGGAGATCGTCTCCGTGATCTGAGACGCCGCAATGATCTGTCGTTGCGGCAGCTCGCAGCCGCGGCGAGTGTGTCGCCGGCCCTGCTCAGCCAGATCGAGAAGGGCACGACGGACCCCAGTCTGGCCACGTTGCGCAAGCTCGCCGAGGTGTTCGACGAGTCCATCGCCAGTCTGTTCGCCGAGCCGGACGCGCCGGAAGTACACGTCAGCCGGCCGGGGCGCCGGGCGCGCTTGAGCGCTCCGGCAGGAGAGGTGGCCTACGAGCGGCACACGCCGGGCCGGGGCGACCTCGAGGTGCTCGAGGCGCTGATCGCTCCCGGCGAGGCGAGCTCGGCCGAGCCGAGAGGGCACCCATCCACCGAATGTGCGCTCGTTTTCGAGGGGACGGTGACCGCCGAGGTGGGTGGCATGAGCTACGAGATCACCCGCGGGGAGTCGATCACCTTTGACTCCCGGCTGCCACACCGCTACCTCAACGACACCAACCAGCCGGCCCGACTGATCATTGCGGTGACGCCGCCTACCCCGTGACGTCGGGGCGGTTGCAGGAGGCGAAACCCCGTAGTCGTGGCGTCCAGCGCGCCCTAGCGTCGGTTGCTCATCCGTACAGGAGGGAGAACCGATGCTGAAAAGGTCTGCGCTAGTGCCGGGCGTGCTGGCTGCCATCCTTACATCCGCACTGGTCATGTCCGCGCCGATAGGCAGCGCCACTACCGGGGGAGCGGAAGGGGCGGCCGGACACCCGGGCCCAGGTGTGTCTTCCGCGGCCGCGACGCCGTGCATGGATGCGGCCGAACAGCCGGTGCGTAGCGAAGCGGTCTTCAACAACCCCGCGGAGGGAGAGCCGGCGACGATCGTCGCTCGAATCTGTGACCTCATCCATCAGGCCCCGGCCGGCTCACGGATCCACGCGGCGGTGTTCGTCGTCTCGGGAGAATCCGGTGCGGATTTCGCCGAGGCGTTGATCGCCGCGCACCGGCGCGGTGTGGACGTTCAAGTGGTTCTCGACGGCGGTTTCCGCAACGAGAACGCGGCCGTGGACGCCCTGATCGACGAGCTGGGCACGGACCGTTCGGCGGATTCGTGGATCCACCTCTGCACGGGCCCGGTGGTGGGTGGAACGGCCGCTTGCATCGGCAACAAGGGCATGCACAACAAGTTCTACCTGTTCTCCGAGACCGGGGGTGCCAAGAACGTCGTGGTGAACTCCTCGGCCAATCTGACGGACCTGAATTCCACCACGTACTGGAACGCCGCGGTCACGCTCGTGGGGAACAAACGCCTCTACGGCGCGCACCTCGACTACTTCGTCGATCTGGCGGACGAGACCAAGGACACCGACTACTACCGCACCGTCACCACGGGATCGCGTGACGGTGCGGTGCACGCCCACTTCTTCCCCCGTGCCGGAGACGATGCGAGCACGGACACCATCGTCGAACTCCTGGAGCCGGTCGAATGCGCGGGTGGTGCCACCGGCGAGACAACGATCCGGATCGGGATGTCCGAGTGGAGCACGTATCGCATCGCCATCGCGGACCGGCTGGCTGAACTAGCCGGAGAGGGATGTTCGATAGAGGTGGTCCACGGCGTCATCAATGCCCCGGTCCGGAATCTGCTGGCGGCCACACCCGGCGTCGAGTTGTACGCGCTTGACCAGGGTGGCGAGCTGCCAGGGCGCATCCACTCGAAGTACATGCTGATCGAGGGCGGTTACGACGGCGACGACGACGCCCGCTGGGTCTTCGCCGGCAGTCCCAACTACAACGAGACGTCCCTGCGCAACAACGATGAAGTGTTGCTGCGGATGAATTCCGGGGCGATCTACGACCAATACGTCTCCAACTTCGCGGAGATGGTCGACGCCGTCCAGCCCTGATCGCCTTGGTGGTGGGTGTCCCCCCGGCGACGACGCACGGGGAAGGACACCCACCACTGTGTTCGGAGGGCACCCCCGTGACCGCGATGAGAAGGGTCAGCGAGCGTGAGGGAAAGCGGCAGGCTCGTTGTGGACCGCTGACGTCGCGACCAGGTCGGTCTCGATCCGCGCGGCTGTCGCCAGCAGCGCGGGCAGCAGATCGCGCCGGGCCGAGTCCATCGAGGTTCGGCTGGCGTGTGAAGACATGTTGACGGCGGCCACGACATGACCTGCGGAGTTGCGGATAGGAGCGGCGATCGAGCGCAACCCCTCCTCGAGCTCCTGGTCGACGTATGCCCAGCCCTGGGCCCGGACCCGGTCGAGTTCGGTGCGCAGCGAGGCGGGGGCGGTGATGGTGTGCGAGGTGTACTTTCGAAGCTCGGCGCGGTTGAGGTATTCGTCCAGTTCGGCCTTTGGTAGCCCGGCCAGCAGCACGCGTCCCATGGAGGTGGCATGTGCCGGGAACCGGGTGCCGATGTTGATCGTCACGCGCATGATGCGCGAAGTGGCGACCCTGGCGACGTACACCACATCGGTGTCGTCGAGGACGGCGACGGAGGCGGACTCCTGGACGTCGGCCACGAGACGTTCCAGATGGGGCTGCGCGACCTCGGGCAGCGTCAGGCTGGACAGATAGGAGTAGCCGAGTTCGAGCACGCGTGGGGTGAGGGCGAACAGCCGGCCGTCGGTGCGCACATATCCGAGGTCGACCAAGGTGTGCAGGAAGCGGCGCGCTGCCGCACGGGTCAACCCGGTCTCGCGGGCCACCTCGCTGAGGGTCAGCTGGGGGTGTGCTGCGTCGAAGGCCCGGATCACCGCCAGGCCGCGGGCCAGCGATTGAACGTGGTCGGAACCGCGTTCGATGTGTTCGGTCACGATGTCACCCCCGTTCGGAGTCGAGCGTACTGGCTCTCTGGTTCTCACCACCGCGGGACTCGTCCGGGATGAGCTCGCCGGCAAGGGCGAAAGCCCGGTTGGCTACCGGCAAGCCGGCGTAGATAGCGGTGTGTAGCAGGACCTCCTTGATCTCCTCGGGGGTGACGTCGTCGGCCAGGGCGGCCCGCACATGCATCACCAGCTCGTGCTCGTTCTGTAGGGCGGTGAGGACGGCGATGGTGAGCAGCCGGCGGGTGTGCCGCTCGAGCCCCGGTCTCGACCAGACGTCGCCCCATGCGTAGCGAGTGATGAACTCCTGGAAGTCCGCGGTGAACGTCGTCGTCTGATCTTGTGCCCGGTCGACGTGGGCATCACCGAGGACGGCCCGCCGGGTCCGCTCGCCGGGGGAGGTCTCCGGCGGTGGGGAATCGGTCATGACTCTCCTTGGAAGTGTCGGAGGAGCAGCGCGGCGACGGTGTCCGGTTGTTCGACGCTGGCGAGGTGGGCGGCGTGCGGGATCACTTGTACGTGCGCGTCCGGCGCGCCGGCGGCGATCTGCCGGGCATGCTCGGGTGGGGTGGCGTGGTCGTCGGCGCCGGCGACCACCAGTGCCTGCGCGTTGATCCGAGACAGCTCGGGCCGGAGATCCATGGTGGCAATCGCCGCGCAACAGGCGGCATAGCCGGCGGCCGGCGTGGCTGCCAGCATGTCGGTGTAGCGCTGGACGATGCCCGGCTCACGAAGGTGGAATCCGGGGGTGAACCAGCGGGCCGCGACGGTGCCGGCGATCGCCGCGCAGCCGCCCCCGGCGACAGCCGCCGCCCGCTGGTCCCAGTACTCCGGGGTGCCGAGCTTGGCCGACGTGCATAACAGGGCAAGCCGCTGGACCCGGTCGGGAGCGTTCGCGGCCAGCCAGATCCCCGTCATGCCACCGAGCGAGATCCCGGCGAAGCCGACGCGGGACAGGCCGAGGTGGTCCAGGAGTTCGACGACGTCTTCGCCTAAGTCGGCGATGCGATACGGGCCGGGCGGCACCGCCGAGCGTCCGTGTCCACGGTGGTCGTAGCGCACCACGCGGAAGTGCCGCTCGAGCGTGCCGAGTTGTGGCTGCCACATGTCGAGTGTGGTGCCCAATGAACTGCTGAGCACGACGACGGGCGCGCCCGGAGGGCCGGTGACCTCGTAGTGCGGGATCATCCGTGGCCTCGATGACGGCGTAGCGCACGGTCCACATCGGCGCCGGCCGATCCGAGCGAGCCGCCGCGCAGGGGCGCTGCCAGGTTCGTCAGCATCCGATCCGGGAACACGGTCAGGCTGCGCAGCGACTCCAGTAACCAGCTGGCTGCGCTGCTGGTGAGGCGTAGCAGATCGCTGAGCGTCTCCCACTCCGTGTGCCAGGCTCCGGCCGCCCGCTCGTGTTCGCCGGCCATCGAACCCAGGAGAGTGGCGACGAGCGCGGGTGTGCGCTGTGCGCACGCACCAGCAGCGACGGCGGCCACGGGGTTGCGTTTGTGCGGCATCGCCGTGGACCCTCCGCGGGTAATGCCGCCGGTGCCGGCACGCGAGTCGTCGCCGGCCGGTGGGGCCTCGCTCGCCTCGGCGACTTCGGTCTGGGCGAGCAGTCTGATGTCCGTGGCGATTTTGGCGCAGCTGCCCGACGCGATTCCCAGCGCGCCGGCGATGTCGGCGATCCGGGTCCGGTCCGAGTGCCACGCAAGCTCCGGCGTAGCCAGCCTGAGCCGCTCGGCCAGCGCCCGCGTCACCTCCGGCCCGCGATCGTCGAGCGTGCAGAGCGTTCCGGCGGCACCGCCGTACTGGACCGCCAGCGCGCTGTGGTGCAGGCTGTCCAGCCGGTCGATCGCGGTGTCGACGCCGCTCATCCAGCGGGCCGCCTTCAGGCCGAAGGTGATGGTGACTGCTTGCTGCAGCAGGGTGCGGCCGGCCATCACGGTGTCACGGTGCTCTTCAGCCAGCGTGGCGCATGTGTCGGCCACATCGGCCAGGTCGGCGCGGATGGGCACCAGCGCCCGTTTGGTGACCAGCATGGCCGCTGAGTCCATGACGTCCTGGCTGGTGGCACCGTAGTGGACGTACTGGGCGTGCGGCGCGCCGGTGTATTCGCGTAGCTGGGCGACGACCCCGGCGACCGGCGTTCCGGTGGCCGACGAGCCGGCCGTCGCCGCTGCGGCATCCAGTGGGCGCTGGCAGGCACCGGCGATGGCCTGGGCGGCGTCGTCGGGAATGATGCCGGCGCGTGCCTGAACGCCGGCCAGCGCGGCTTCGAACTCCACCATGGCGTGCAGCCACGCTCGATCGGTGACCTCCCGCGCGGCACCGCCGCGCGCGAACACGGCACCGAAGATCGAGCCTGTGTGTGGAGAAGAAGTCACATCCGGCTCCGCTCGGAACGACGGGGGGTGGTCGAGGGTGCCGTGCGCCCGAAGGCGCGCAGTATCTCCAGTTCTTGTGCGCTCGGCGGGGCGGTCTCGCGCAGTTCGGGAGATATCTGTAGCGGCCAGCCGGTGGCTTCCCGGGCCTGATCGAGACTGCTGCCGGGATGCAGATGGAAGAGTGTCAGCTCACACGTCGTGGGATCCGGTTCGAGGATGCCGATGTCGGTGATGACGGTCTTCGGGCCGGCGCCACGCAGCCCGAGGCGCTCCCGGTGGCCCGCGCCGGTTCCGTAGCCCATGGATGTGACGAAATCGACCTGGTCGACGAAGGAGCGGGGCGTCTGACGCAGGACCACGATCACCTCGCGGCATGATGCGGCGATCTCCGGGGCACCGCCGGCGCCGGGGAGGCGGACTTTTGGTGATGTGTAGGCGCCACCGATGGTGGTGGTGTTGATGTTCGCGAGCCGGTCGATCTGGGCGGCGCCCAGGAAGCCGACGTCGATTCGGCCCGGCTGTAGCCAATAGTTGAAGATCTCCGGCACGCTGACGACGGTGTCCGCCGTCTCGGCGAGCTCGCCGTCACCGATGGATAACGGCGGGGTGGCCGGCTTCGCGCCGATGGTCCCGGACTCGTAGATCAGCACGATGCCGGGTGTGTGCAGGGCGCGGGCGAGGTTGGCAGCGGTGCTCGGCAGTCCGATGCCGACGAAGCAGGAGCGCGCGCCACTCAACATCCTGGCTGCGGCGATGGTCATCATCTCGTCGGCGGTGTAGGCCTGGGCGCCGCTCATGGCTGGGCTCCGTTGTTCAGAGCGGGCTCAGGAGCTTCGGTGCTGAGCACGTTGTCCTCCATCCAGGCCAGGAATGTGTGGCGGTCTCTGCTGATCGAGTCCCATGCGACATAGAAGTTGTTGTCCCGCTCGGAATACCCGAGAGCGTACGACGGGTGGGCGCCGCCCGGCACCGGGGCGACATAATCGAGGGCCCAAGAGGGCAGCAGGATGCTGCCCGCCTGTGGGGGGAGTTCGTCGACGATCTCTTCGACCGTGGCGAGTGCATGGCTCGCGGCCAGGACAGCTTCCTTCTGGGCCCCCGTGATGCCCCAGAGCTGGACGTTGCCCCGGCGGTCGGCGCGCTGCGCGTGCACTACGGCGACGTCGGGGTTCAGGGCGGGCACGGCGGTGAGTTCTTCGCCGGTGAACGGACAGGTGATCGGTTTGATTGTCGGCGTCACGGAAGGCAGGTCGGTGCCCCGATAGCCGCGTAGAACCGCGAACGGCAGCCCGCTCGCGCCGGCGACATACCGGTTGACCATGCCGGCATGACTGTGCTCTTCGAGAGCGAGTTCATGGGGCCACCGGTTCTCCACGGCGTCTCGGAATCGGTGCAACGAGCCGACGCCTGGGTTGCCACCCCAGGAGAAGACCAGCGCGCGTGCGCAGCCCATGCCGATCATCTGGTCGTAAAGCAGATCCGGCGTCATGCGGATCAGCGTGAGGTCTCGCCGCCGCTGACGGATGATCTCGTGCGCCGCCGCGTAAGGGATCAGGTGGGTGAAGCCTTCGAGCGCGACACTGTGGCCGTCGCGCACCAACTCTGCGACTGCGTGCCGGAGTGGGACCACCTCTGCCACGGATCACTCTCCAATCAGCGATGTGCGTTATGCGAACGATAGTACATAAGGCGAACAGCAGTCCTTGGGTGGTCGATTCGGCGGTTGGACATTGCGTGCGGGTGTGCCGCGGAGCGCTCATGTGCCGGTTGACTCTCCCTGCACAAAGCTGTTCTGTGCGCACACAGGTGATCTCGTTCTGGCCGGCCTGCCGGACGACCTCCATTTCGTGCTGGCATTGCACGAGGGGTCAGCGATCGGGATGGCGACAGGTCAGGCGATCGCCACCGGCCAGCCGGCGCTTGCGGGATATCCGTTCTGGCGACGTCGCGTCGCGCCATCAGCTCGCCCGGGGCGTTGAAGGCGAAAATCGAACGAAATTGCTACAACTCGGCGACGCGGGCTGTCGCTGGACGCAATGACGTCGTAATCTTCCACCACCGGGCCCAGACGACGCGGCCGACCATTGGTGGCCTTGGAGGATGTATGACTGCCGGCGCAACAGACCTCGCCGAACTCGTCAAAGACCGTCCGCCGTCCATAGGACGGATGTTCCTTGATCGTGTCGAAGCCACGCCTGATCGTGAGGCGTATCGATATCCGGCTGGCGGCGGCTGGTCTTCGCTCACGTGGAAGCAGACGAAGGATCGTGTCTGGCGGATCGGCGCGGGCCTCATCTCCCTCGGCGTCGATTACGAAGAACGCGTTTCCATCGCCGCGTCCACCCGGGTGGAGTGGATCTTGGCTGATCTGGCGATCAACAGCATTGGGGCAGCCACCACCACGGTCTACCCTTCAACCAATCCGGACGACGTCTCCCACATCTTGTCCGACTCCGACACCAAGATCGCTATCGCTGAGGACAGCGAACAGGTCCAGAAGATCCTCGAACATCGGGATGATCTTCCGTCGATGACCAAGATCGTCGTCATCGACGGTGATAGTGATGACGACGCCGTCATCACCCTCGCCCAGCTGGAGGAGCTGGGCCGGGAACTGCTGGAGCAGAACCCCACCGCGGTCGACGACGCCCTCGAGAAGGTCGGGCCAGAGACGTTGGCCACCCTGGTGTACACCTCCGGCACCGGTGGCCGGCCCAAGGGTGTGCTCCTGGTCAATGACAACTGGGTGTACGAGGGCGTCGCGGCGGACGTGCTGAACATCCTCTCGGTGGACGACCTGCAGTATCTCTGGCTGCCGTTGTCGCATGTCTTCGGCAAGACACTCGAGGCCATTCAGCTTCGGGTCGGATTCGCCACGGCTGTCGACGGCGACCTCGACCGCATCGTCGACAATCTCGGCGTCGTGCAGCCGACCTTTATGGCCGGTGCGCCACGCATCTACGAGAAGGTGCGCGCCAAGGTCACCACCGGTGTCGAGGAAGAAGGCGGCGCGAAGAAGAAGATCTTCGACTGGGCCTTCGGCGTCGGATACAAGGTGTCGGCGCTGCGTCAGGACGGCAAGGAGCCGAGCGGCCTGCTCGCGTTCCAGCACGGGCTGGCCGACAAACTCGTCTTCTCGAAGATCAAGGCGCGGATGGGCGGCCGGATCCGGTTCTTCATCAGCGGTTCGGCGAAGCTCTCGAAGGATGTCGCCGAGTGGTTCCATGCCGCGGACATGCTCATCCTCGAGGGTTACGGCCTCACCGAGACGAGCGCGGCGATCTTCGTCAATCTCCCGCACAGTTACCGATTCGGCACCGTCGGCCCGCCGCTGCCCGGCACCGAGGTGAAGATCGCCGACGACGGCGAAGTGTTGGTCCGCGGCGCGGCCATCATGCGTGGCTACCACAACCTGCCGGAGATCAGTGCTGAGTCGTTCACTGAGGACGGCTGGTTCCGCACCGGTGATATCGGTGAGCTGGAAGACGGCTTCCTGCGGATCACCGACCGCAAGAAGGACCTGATCAAAACCTCCGGTGGCAAGTACATCGCCCCGCTCAAGATCGAGGTGATCTTCAAGGCGGTCAGCCCGTACGCCAGCCAGATCGTCGTGCACGGCGACGGCCGGAACTACTGCACCGCGCTGGTCACGTTGGACCCGGAGGCGATCGGGGATTGGGCGAAGCACAACGACCTCGGTGAGCTGGCCTATGAGGACCTGACCAAACACCCGAAGGTCCGCGAGATGGTCCAGGGCCACATCGATCAGCTCAACGCACGACTCGACCGGTGGGAGACGATCAAGAACTTCGAGATCCTCCCGCACGACCTCACGATCGAGAGCGGCGATCTCACCCCGAGCATGAAGGTCAAGCGCAAGGCCGTCGAGAAGCGTTACATGGATGTCCTCGACAGCATGTACACGTAGCCCCTGTTTGTCGGCTGGATGGGTGATGGCGTCAACGCCGTGACCCATCCAGCTGACATATGCGGAGGTGATGATGATCGGTGCGCCGGGTCA
This sequence comes from Phytoactinopolyspora mesophila, assembly GCF_010122465.1. Lineage (NCBI taxonomy): Bacteria > Bacillati > Actinomycetota > Actinomycetes > Jiangellales > Jiangellaceae > Phytoactinopolyspora > Phytoactinopolyspora mesophila. The sequence continues at coordinate 73,070 of NZ_WLZY01000002.1, forward strand.
GGTCGGCTGATGCCCAAATTTCTCCGTTTTCAGAGCGCCGTACCGAATCGGCGTGGTGTGTTCCCGGGTGTGTTCGCGCTGGCGAACGGGTTGGCTTATGCCGGAACACTGAGCTCGTCAGACCACCAGTGGTGGCAAGTGACCAATGCGCACGGTGAAGCCACCTGGACCGATCCGAGCACCGTCGACCCGAGCTGTTACGACCGCGATCTGAATCCGGGTGCGGTGTCGTGGTTCAAGACTGACGCGACTGCTCTGATCGCGATGTGCCGTGGATATCTTGATCTGCTCGATCGGTACGACGTGCCGTGGGTCGAGCTTCGCACGGATCACCCGGGCGGATCGTCTACGAGGACACGACACAGGTAGTAGCGACGCCTTATATATATGACGCCGACTGGCCCTCGACCGTCGGCCGCCCGTTGCCATGATCATTGTCCTTTGGTGGGTGCTGGGACGCCCACAAAAGGACAATGATCAAGAGGGTGCCCGCCCGGCAATCTCCCGGCTGGCCGTCTGAGGCACCGGAAGGCAGCCGGTTCCGGGGGAGAATAGGGGCATGCCTTCGACACTGCCGGACGGCGAGCCGGCTCCGACTGATGGTGCGCTGCCGTCGTCGGCGCTGGCTGGTCTACACGATGATCAAGGCCGGCCGGTCCCGTTCGGCTTCTACCTGCACGTGCCCTTTTGCACCACACGCTGCGGATATTGCGATTTCAACACCTATACCGCCGACGAGCTGGGCGACCTCCCCGGCGCCTCGCGTGCCTCGTGGGCGGACGGCGCGGTGGCGGAGATTCAGCTGGCGCGGCGGGTGCTGGGCGACACCGACCTGCCGGTCTCGACCGTCTTCGTCGGCGGTGGAACACCGACGCTGCTGCCGCCCGGCGAGCTCGGCCGCGCGTTGGAGGCCATCGACGGTGAGTTCGGACTCGTCGCCGGTGCGGAGGTGACCACGGAGGCAAATCCGGACACGGTATCGCCGGAGACATTCGCGCGGCTGAGGGCGGCCGGATTCACCAGGGTTTCCCTCGGCATGCAGAGCGCCCGTCCCCACGTCCTCGAAGTTTTGGATCGGGTGCACACACCGGGCCGGTCTGAGAAGGCAGTGGCCGAGGCCAAAGCGGAGGGGTTCGAGCACGTCAGCCTCGATCTGATCTACGGCACGCCGGGGGAGAGCCTGCAGGACTGGCGGGTGAGCCTGGACGCCGCGATCGCGGCCGGGCCGGATCATGTGAGCGCGTACGCGCTGATCGTGGAGGAAGGCACCCGGTTGGCGGCCCGGATGAAGCGTGGAGAGCTACCAACACCGGACGACGACGATCAGGCGGACAAGTACGTTGTGGCCGACGAGCTCCTGACCGACGCCGGCTATCAGTGGTACGAGGTCTCCAACTGGGCGACCTCCCTGGACGGCCGATGCGCTCACAATCAGCTCTACTGGACGGGGGCCAACTGGTGGGGCGCCGGGCCGGGCGCGCACAGCCACGTCGGTGGCACTCGGTGGTGGAACGTGAAGCACCCGGCCGCGTGGGCACAACGGCTAGCTGGTGGGGGGAGTCCGGCCTATGCCCGCGAGGTGCTCGACGCCGAGACGCGTCGAGTGGAACGGGTCCTGCTCGAGGTACGGCTGAGCGACGGGCTCGACGTGGCGGTGCTGGACGACGACGGCCGCGACGCGGCGCGCCGTGCAGTGGACGAAGGCTTAGCCGACGCCGATGCACTGAGCGCTGGCCGCGTCGTCTTGACCCGCCGGGGACGGCTCCTGGCTGACGGCGTGGTCCACAGCCTCCTCGGCTGACTTCGCACCAGCCCGGCGCCATCAGCCGACCCCGGCCCCCTTCCCGTTGATCATGGGCACCTGACACCTATTCGACGCCCAATAGGCGTCACCTGCCCATGATCAACGGGGGAGTTGGGGGAGTTGGGGGAGTTGGGGGGGGGGGGGGGGGGGGGGAGGGGGGGGGGGGGGGGGGGGGGGGGCCCCCGGGCACCG
>NZ_WLZY01000002.1:678370-833982 GCF_010122465.1 Phytoactinopolyspora mesophila
GGTTGGGGGTCTGAAATGCTGTGGTGTGGGGGGGGCGGGTCACCCCCGTTCGGGGCCCCCCCCCCGCCCCATGCTTCACTGAGGCCGAGCCACGGCCGTGCCCGTAGAAGGCCGTGTATGCCCGAGCGGACGTCCAGAACAGGGGAGCGTCCGGCTCCCAGGGACGAGATCAGTCGCTGAGGTCGCAGGCCAATGTGAGATAGGCGGCGCGCAGCGCGCATCGCGCCCGGCTAGCGAGGCTGGAGACCGCGTTGGCGTTCATCGACAGCTCACGGGCGATTTCCGCCGGTGCGTAGCGATCGACCTCGATGAGCCACAGAATGCTCCTCCACCGCTGTGGCAGGCTCGCCCAGGCCGCACCCACCAGATCGGACTGCGGCGTGGGCACGGTGGGGGCGTCGACCAAGTGCTCGGACCAGATGTCGTCCGTACATATCGTTCGGCGCTCGGCCGTCCAGTGTTGGTAGGCGAGGCGCCGGACCGTGGAGAGGAGATAACCTTCGAACGAGTCAGTGGGGCCGCGCCCGGCCCGAATCGCACGGATAACGAGGTAGAAGGCCTCCTGCACCATGTCATCAGCCGCGTGGTGATCGCGTAAGATTCGATTCGCGGTTTGCCGGGCTAGCGGTGCAATCTCCCGGTAGACCGTATCGACAGCGTCATCGTCGCCAGCGCGGATCCGATCGAGGGCCGCGCATTCAACCTCAACTCCCACCCCATGAGTCACATGATTGACCCTGCCGTGACGCCCTTCGCCGGTCATCCGGGGTTCCCGCAGTGTCGAGGGTGAAGCGCCTGCGTGTGTACTCGCAATATGGGACGAAAGGAGAGAAAAAACCCTCGATGGGGCGACGTGTCGATAACTCATACAGAAAATTTGCCGCGACGCGTGCTGATCGGGGCGCTATGCCCCTCATTCATACAAAGGGGAACGTTCACGGCATTGCCGGGGACTCCCATCCCACGGGGGACGGCGCTTCGCTTCTCGGCCCCCCAAGTTCGACAAAGAAGCGGAGCGCCGCTTGGGTGATCGGAGCATCGCCCACACAAAGGCCCGTGTGCAACGACAATCGTCGTCGCACACGGGCCTTTGAACGTAACCGGTGGCCGCTCAGGCTGGTCATGAGCTGGGCCACCGGGCTCAGGGCCGTGCGGGCCTCTCCTTACAGATCGAAGTAGAGCTCGAACTCGTGCGGATGCGGCCGCAGACGGATCGGGTCGACCTCGTTGGTGCGCTTCCAGTCGACCCAGGTCTCGATCAGATCGGCGGTGAAGACATCACCCTCGAGCAGATAGCCGTGATCCTCTTCGAGGGCATTGAGCGCCTCGGGGAGCGACGCCGGCACCGTGGCGATGTCGCCGTACTCCTCGGGCGGGAGCTCGTAGAGGTCCTTGTCGACGGGCTCCGGCGGCTCGATCTTGTTACGGATCCCGTCGATGCCGGCCATCAGCATGGCGGAGAAGGCCAGGTACGGGTTGCACGACGGGTCGGGGACCCGGTACTCGATCCGCTTCGCCTTGGGGGACGTGCCCGTGATCGGAATCCGGACCGCGGCCGACCGGTTGCGCTGCGAGTAGACCAGATTGACCGGAGCCTCGTAACCCGGAACCAGGCGGTGGAACGAGTTGACCGTCGGGTTGGTCAGGGCGAGCAGCGACGGCGCGTGCTTGAGCAGACCACCGATGTACCAGCGAGCCATGTCCGAGAGCCCGGCGTAGCCGAGCTCGTCGAAGAAGAGCGGCGAACCGTCCTTCCACAGCGACTGGTGGCAGTGCATACCCGAGCCGTTGTCGCCGAAGATGGGCTTCGGCATGAACGTGGCGGTCTTGCCCGCCTCCCACGCGACATTCTTGACGATGTACTTGTAGAGCATCAGCCGGTCACCGGCGTGCAGCAGGGTGTCGAAGCGGTAGTTGATCTCGGCCTGTCCGGCGCTGCCGACCTCGTGATGCGAACGCTCCACCGCGAAGTTGGCACCCATCAGCGTCTTGACGATGGTGTCGCGAAGGTCGGCGTAGTGGTCGGTGGGCGGCACGGGGAAGTAGCCACCCTTGTACCGGGTCTTGTAGCCGCGGTTGCCACCGTCCTCGTCCCGGCCGGTGTTCCACGCGGCTTCAATCGAGTCGATGTAGTAATACCCGGCGTTCTCGCGGGTCTCGAACCGGACGTCGTCGAAGACGTAGAACTCCGCTTCAGGGCCGAAGTAGGCGGTGTCGGCCAGCCCGGAACTGGCCAGGTAGGCCTCAGCCTTCGCGGCGATGTTGCGGGGGTCCCGGCTGTACGGCTCGTCCGTGAACGGGTCGACGATGGAGAAGTTCAGCGCCAGCGTCTTGGCCTTGCGGAACGGGTCGACGAACGCCGTGGCGGGGTCGGCGATCAACTTCATGTCGGATTCGTGGATGGCTTGGAAACCACGGATGGACGAACCGTCGAACATGACGCCGTCCGCCAGCGAATCGGCGCCGAACGCCTCCGTCGGCATGTTGAGGTGCTGCATGACCCCAGGAAGGTCACAGAAACGGACGTCGATGAACTCGACGCCCTCGTCTTTGACGAACTTCAGGAGCTCGTCGGCGTTGGTGAACATGTGTTTCTCCTTCGCGCCGCGCGAGGATTGGCCGGGTTCGACGGTCTGCGTTGACCGACGTGCTCTCGATAGCCACGGACGGTAAGAGGGCAGGATTTCCCCCTCGTGTCTCAATTGTTTCATGAGTGTTACGCCACAGTGTGCGGCTTTAACATTGACGTGTGAAGAGGCCGCCCCGGAGAGGTCAGGCTTCGGCTGTGTGACGAGTCAGCGTCAGCCCGCGCCGTGCGTCGCCTGAGTTGGCCGATAAGCTCGCAGGAGTGAGCACCGACGATCCTTCTGTTTCCCGTTCCGGACTTCCCGCCACTGGTCCCGGCTCGCCTGCTACGTGGGGAAGGCGGGTCGCGGCGCTGATCGTGGATTGGATCCTGGCCAACGTCGCCGCCTTCATCATCGTGGGCGGTCAGGTCTGGGACGTCGAGGCCGGGCTGACATGGCTCCCGCTGTTGTGCTGGTTCGGTCTGGTATGGCTCGCAACGGCCTTGACCGGTGCAAGCATCGGGCAGTGGATGCTCAGGCTACGGATCGTGCGGCTGTCCGGCGGCAGGGTCGGTATCGGTGCGGCGGCGCTGCGCACGGCGCTGATCCTGCTCATCATCCCGCCGCTGATCTTCGACAAGGACCGGCGTGGTCTGCACGATCTGGCCGCCAATACCGCCGCTGTGAACGGACCGGAGTCTCGCTGAACGGCCGTCCGGTACATGGAGTCTCTCCATGGCGTGGTGGGCATCAGCGAGGGAGCCCACCGGGCGAAGCCTCGCTCCGACCGAGTCTGCTGGGCAAGGAGAGACTCCATGTACCGGACGCCACAAGGGGCCCGAGGAGTCGCGGCGTTCCTCAGCGACGGTTGGTGGGCGGGGGAGGGCCACCGCTGGGCATCTTGATGCCTTTGGGGAGCGGGCCCTTGGGCATACCGACCGGCTGGGTGCCCAGCGCACGCAGCCGGTGGCGCAGCTCGGTGATCTCGGCGCCGCGGAGATTCTTCGGCAGCTTGCGTAGATGCTTGGGCAGCTTGGGCAGCGGGACGAGACCATCGCCGCGGCCGACGACGATGTCGTAGACAGGCGTTTCCGGCGCGACCCGGGCGTGGCGCTTCTTCTCCTGCGCCAGCAGATTGCTCACCCGGCTGGGGACCTCGCCTTCACCGATGAGCACGATGCCGGGCTTGCCGACCGCCCGATGAACGACGTCCTGATAGCGGTTGGCGCCGATACCGGGTGTGGTGTCCCAGCCACGCCTAAGGGTGCCGAGTGCCGCCGCGGCTGCGCCAGGCTGCCCCTCGATCTGTGCGTACGCGGCGCGTTCCGCACGACGGCCGAAGACGATGGCACCGGCGAGCAGGGCGGACGGGAGGCCCATGATGAGCCACATCCACAGCGGGCCGAGCAGCAGGCCGATGAGCACGACCAAGCCCAAGACTCCGAGCATGTAGCCGAGCGTGATCCAGCCGACCCACCGATCTGACCGCCTGGCCATCTTGTAGGTCTGTTTGATCTGTGCGATCCGGCCCGGCTTCTTCTCGGTGGGCTCCTGGTCCTTCTTACGCGCCATACGTGAATCCTACTAACAGCTCGCGGGGTTGCGAGCGCCGGTCAGTGGGCGAATCGGGTCAGCTCGACCGGCGGCGCGCCGGAAGCGGGGCGCTGGGTCAGCCGGGCTGAGCCATCCGAGCGGCCATTGCCTGCCGGTACAGCCGGCCGGCCCGATACGACGAGCGCACCAGCGGACCGGACATGACGCCGGCGAAGCCGATTTCGGTCGCCTCTGCGCCGAGCTCCTCGAACTCTTCGGGCGTCGCCCAACGGTCGACGGGATGATGACGTGGCGACGGGCGCAGGTACTGCGTGATGGTGATGAGGTCGCACCCGGCGTCGTGCAGGTCAGCGAGTGCCTGCGAGATCTCCTCGCGAGTCTCGCCCATGCCGAGAATGAGGTTCGACTTCGTGATCATGCCGGCGGCGCGCGACATGCTCAAGACTTCCAGCGAGCGTTCGTAGCTGAAGGCCGGCCGGATCCGCTTGAAGATTCGCGGCACGGTCTCGACGTTGTGCGCGAACACCTCGGGGTTGGCGTCGAAGACCTGCTGGAGCAGGTCGGGCTTGCCGGAGAAGTCCGGGGTGAGGATCTCCACACCGGTGTTCGGGTTGAGCTGGTGAATCTGGCGAACGGTCTCGGCGTAGAGCCAGGCGCCTTCGTCATCGAGATCGTCGCGGGTGACACCGGTGACGGTGGCGTAACGCAAACCCATGGCCTGAACCGACTCAGCCACCCTGCGGGGCTCGTCGAGGTCCAGCTCATCCGGCTTGCCAGTGTCGATCAGACAGAAGTCGCAGCGCCGGGTGCAGTGGTCGCCGCCGATGAGGAAGGTGGCCTCGCGGTCCTCCCAGCATTCGAAGATGTTGGGACAGCCGGCCTCCTGACAGACGGTGTGCAGGCCTTCGCGTTTCACGAGGGATTGCAGTTCCCGGTATTCCGGACCCATGGTGGCCTTGGTCTTGATCCAGGACGGCTTCTTCTCGATAGGCGTCTCGCTGTTGCGCGCTTCGAGGCGCAGCAGGCGTCGGCCCTCCGGTGCGACAGTCACGTTGTCACCTTACGAGGTTGGCGGACGGGGCAGCTACTGCGGTCTTGCGTGGCTTCGTCGGGCTCATCGCGGTACCGGCTCTTCCTCCTGCGCGACGGGTTCACCTTCCTGAACCACACCCAGATGCCCCAGAACCTTCGGCAGGACATCAGCCACGGTGGCGGGGTGGCCCAGTTCACGGGAGATGGATGTCACCTCGGCATCGGATATCCCACACGGCACGATGCGGTTGTACCAGCTGAGGTCACAGTCGCAGTTCAAGGCGAAGCCGTGCATGGTGACGCCCTGTGCCACCCGGATGCCGACGGCGCCGACCTTGCGGGCCGGCCCGTGCTGGTCGGCCGGCACCCAGACGCCACTGCGGCCTTTGATGCGCTCCGTGGCCAGCCCGAACTCGGCGCAGACGTCGATCATGAGCTGCTCGACGCGGCGCACGTAGGCGACGACGTCGTAGGTCCGCTGGAGCGCGACGATGGGGTAGCCCACGATCTGGCCCGGTCCGTGCCAGGTGATCTTGCCGCCACGGTCGACGTCGAGCACCGGCGCGCCGGCATCGATCAAGGGCCGCTCGTGTGGCTTGGTGAGCTTGCCGGCGGTATAGACGGGAAGATGTTCGAGAAGCACCACAGTGTCCTCGATCTCACCTGCGACCCTGGCGGCGTGCAAGCGTCGCTGTTCTGCCCACGCGTCCTCGTAGGGCACCGGCGCGTCGTGCTGGATCACCCGGACGTTGCTCATACCTACTGAGCCTATGCCCGTAACCGGCCGGGGCTGTATGGCTTGCATCACGCACCACCCGGCTCCGAAAACAGGTTCCAGACGACGATGCGGCCGTGCCGGGAGCCCGGCGCGAGCTCCTCCCGGTGGACTCCGGTTGGTAACTGGGGGCGAAATACGTCAAAGTTGGTGCTGAGCGCTACCACAGCGGTCTGTAGAGGTCAGAGAAACCTTCCCTGCACCGAAATAGTCACGCGAAAGTTGATCTCAAGCGGCGGCAAACGCCGAACTTTGGAAACATAGAGGCTATGGAGGGGCCGTTGCGCGTACCTGGTTACACCGCCGTACGGCGGCTGGGATCAGCGAACTCGTCAATGTGGCTAGGTACCGACGACGCCACCGGGAATCCGGTGACCCTCAGGCTGGTGAAGGGCGACCCCAGCACGGTCAAAGCCGGACTGAGCAGCGCCATCCTGGTGATGCGCGCGCTCCAGCATCCGCACGTCATCCCGGTGATCGACCTGGTGGACAGCCCTGCGGGGCCGGTGCTGGTCCTCGGGCCGGCCGAAGGCGGCAGTCTCGCGGACATCCTGATGATGCGGCGCATATTGCCTGCTGGCGAAATGGTCACGGCGTGTGCTCCCATCGCCGAGGCCCTGGCCGAGATTCACCAGCACGGAATCGTGCACGGTGCCATCACACCAGACGAGATCGTGTTCGCCCACGACGGCCGGCCGATGCTGGCTGGCATCGGCATCGCTTCGATCGGGGGACAGGTTGATCTGAGCGGGCCGACGATCGCGCCTGAGGTCGTCTCTGGTGTCGGGTTCGCGCCGCCGGCCGACGTGTACAGCATCGCGGCGATGGGTGTCGTGGCTCTGACCGGGCCGGTCTCCGCCGACCGGCTGTTCGCGGCGTCGGCAGAGCATCTGCTCGCCACCGGCGTGGCCCCAGCCGCACAAGCGGTCATCACCCGCGCCATCGGCCGCAATGTCGGGCGCCGTCCCGCGGCCGAGACGCTGGTCAATGCCTTGTACGCGATCGCCGATCCAGAGCCCGTCGAGTTGGTGAGCGAGCCCGAACCTCCTCCCGCCACCCACCCACCGGGCTTCGGAGCACCCCCCTTCGCCGACCCCCTGGCCGGGGCGGCGCCGGCATCAGCACCGTCGCCCGATCCGGCGCCCCGGCCGGCACCGGATTTCGACCCAGAGCTGACCTCGCCGGACGAACTGGACGACGTCACCGCCTACATGCGGCAGGTCGCGGCGCCGCCGGCCGGCCGGCGAGCGCGGCGAGGAAACACATCCGGGAGCGAGACATCGGAGTTCGGCGGGGTCGCCGGCGCCGAGCCGGCGCACCACGAGCCGCCACGGCCAGACCCCGACCCCGGCCCCGCGACCGAACCCGGCGGACACCGTGCCCGAGGCCGTCGTTCGGCCCGTGGAGACCAGGTGAGACCTCCCGAGCGGTCTCGGCCAGCGGAAGAGCCCGCCAAGCGCCGTCAAGCGGCGAGATCGGCAGAGCCGGACAAAACGGCTGCCTCCAGTTCGCGCGGCCGTAGCGGCAGCCGTCGGCCCAGCAAAGGGGATATGACGAAGGTCGCCAGCGGGCTGGTGGTCCTCTTGCTGGTGGCCGGTGCCGTCATTCTTGGTATGCAGATTTTCGGCGGGGAGGACGACGAGCTCCCCGAAGCCGGGCTGGGCAACCCGGAGTCTGTCGACGTCGGACAAGGAGAATACTGCGGAGGACCACGCCCGGCACCGGAGGAAGAACCGCCTGAGGTCAGCGACTGGACGCAAGAGGTACAGCGTCTCTACAGCCTGCGTTCGCAAGCATTCGAAGAGGTCGACGCCGAACTGCTGTGCCAGGTGTACGCACCCACCAGCGAGGGCCTCATCCGCGACGTAGAGCTGATGCAGGAATGGGCCGATCACGACGTCCGCCCGCAGAATCTCTCGTTCGAGGTGATTGACGTCGAGTTGATCGAGCAGCACGGGGGAACAGTGGTGCTCGAGATCTCCGACCGGTTGCCGCCTTACGAGCTGGTGGACAACGACGGTGAAGTGGTCGACCCGAAGGAAGGTATCGAAGACGACACCTGGTCCGCTGAACTGGTTCCTATCGCCGACGACACCTCGGCCACGCCCACCTGGCGCTTCGGCTAATGCCCCGCCAGTCACCGCTACCCACCGCCACCCACTCCCCGTGATCGTGAGCAGATTTCAGCCCCACCCCCCGTGATCGTGAGCAGATTCGCGTTGCTAGAGCGACCGGATCCCGCACATGATCACGCAGCCGGGGCGCGGAGAATGACTCATGATCACGGCGGGGTGTTCGGGGAGAGTGCGGCGGCGACCACTGACCTGGCATCAGGGTGCTCATGCCGGAAACCACTCTGAACCAAGCGGTTGGGCACCACTCGTAGGCTGCCGGCGACGTACTTCGCGTACTCACCGAGAACAATACGCAGGCCGAAGTATGGTGCGGGCAAGATGGCCGGCCGATCGATCGCATGCGCCAGCACCCGGATGAACTCGGCATTGCTCACCGGCTCGGGGGCGGTGATGTTGAATGCACCCACGCAGCCGCTCTGCTCGATCAGGAAACGCAGGGCGCGAACCGTGTCCGTGAGCGAGATATGGCTCCAGAACTGGTGTCCGCCGGCCAGCGGACCCAGGATGCCGAGCCGAGCCAGTGTGTGCAGCCGTTTGAACGCACCGCCGGAGGCACCCATGATCAGCCCGAAGCGGGGATGGCACACGGCGATGTCGGCATCCCTGGCCGGTGCTGTCGCGGCCTCCCAGTCCAGGCACATCCGTGCCAGGAAGTCCTGGCCGGTCGTGGAGTCTTCGTCTAGATACTCGTCCTCACGGTCGGCTCCGTAGATGCCCTGTGCTGACGCCGAGACGAACACGCGAGGTGGAGCGTCGAGGCCGGCGAGTGTCTGGGCGAAGAGCGTCGTGGCGCGGACCCGGCTTTGACGCAGTTCGGTCTTGTACGCCTTGGTCCACCGGCGGTCTCCTACCCCCGCGCCGGCGAGATTGACCGCGGCGTCCAGGCCCTCGAGGGGCGCCGGGTCGATATCGCCGACGACGGGGTCCCAGCGCACCTCGTCCGGCCCAGCCGGGGCGCGACGGACTAGCCGCAGCACCTCGTGTCCGTCCTGAACCAGCGATGTCCGCAGCGCCGTTCCGACAAAGCCGCTGGAGCCGCTGATCGCGATACGCATGGGAGAGGCGACTCGGTTGTTGCCCTTACAGCCCCAGCTCTCCTTCGAACTGGCCCGCCTCGAGTCGCTGCTTCACCGCGGTGAGGTAGCGGGCGGCGTCGGCGCCGTCGACGATGCGGTGGTCGTAGGTCAACGCGAGGTACACCATGGACCGTACGGCGATATTGTCCGACCCAGTGTCGTCGGTGACCACCACCGGCCGCTTGACGACGGCCCCGGTGCCGAGCATGCCGACTTGAGGCTGGTTGAGGATGGGGGTGTCGAAGAGCGCGCCACGGCTGCCGGTGTTGGTCAGCGTGAACGTGCCACCCGAGATGTCGTCGGGCTTGAGCTTGTTGGACCGCGTCCGCTCGGCGAGATCGGCGATCTGCCGGGCCAGGCCACCGATGTTGAGATCGCCGGCGTTCTTCACAACCGGAACCATCAGGCCTCGTTCGGTGTCCACGGCGATGCCCAGGTTCTCAGCATCGTGATAGACGATCTCGTCGCCGTCAACGCTGGCATTGACGACCGGATACACCTTCAGCGATTCGACGGCGGCCTTGGCGAAGAAGGGCAGGAACGACAGCTTCGTGCCCTCGCGCTTCTGGAAGTCGGCCTTGGCGCGATCACGTAGCCGGGCAATACGCGTCACGTCGACTTCGACCACCGTGGTCAGCTGAGCCGATGTGGCCAGCGAGTCGACCATGTGCGCGGCGATGGCCTTGCGGACCCGGCTCATCTTCTGTCGCGTGCCGCGCAGCGGCGACGGTTCGACCGGAGCGGGCGCGGCGGGAGCGTCAGCAGCGGCCGGTTCAGCGGGCTGGGCCTGGGCCGCGGTGGCTTCTTCAGCGGCGGCCAGCACATCCTGCTTGCGGATCCGTCCGCCTACTCCGGAGCCGGTCACCGTCGACAGGTCGATGCCGTGCTCAGCCGCCAGCTTGCGTACGAGCGGTGTGACGTACGGCTTTCCGTCGTCGGACGACGCCTGAGCGGCCTGGTGCCGACCACCCGTCTGAGCCGTGGCCGACTGGGACTCCGGCTTCTTGGTGGGCTGTTGGGCGGCGGGCTGCTCTTCCTTCTTCTCAGTCGGCTGCTGAGGCTGCGGCGGCGCCTGCGTCTCGGGCTCGGCTGCCTTCTCGGACTCGGCAGCTTCCGGCTCCGACTCTTCTTCGGCCTCGGCGGGCTGTTCCTGCTGCTGGGCAGCTTGGTCGCTGTCTCCCGCATCGCCGTCGTCGCCGATGATGGCGAGTTCGGCGCCGACCTCGACGGTCTCGTCTTCGGCGACCTTGATCTCTTGGAGGGTGCCGGCGACGGGGGAGGGGATCTCGGTGTCGACCTTGTCGGTGGAGATCTCCAGGAGTGGCTCGTCGACGGCCACCTGGTCGCCGGGCTGTTTGAGCCAGCGGGTCACAGTGCCCTCGGTGACGCTCTCGCCGAGGGCCGGCAGCGTGACGGGTGTGCCGCCACCGGACGAGGCCGGAGCGGATTCCTGCGGCTGCTCCTGCTGCTCCTGAGCTGACTCGGCAGCCGGCTCGGACTCGGCAGCTTCCGGCTCCGACTCTGCTTCGGCCTCGGCCAGCTGTTCCTGCTGCTGGGCAGCTTGGTCGCTGTCTCCCGCATCGCCGTCGTCGCCGATGATGGCGAGTTCGGCGCCGACCTCGACGGTCTCGTCTTCGGCGACCTTGATCTCTTGGAGGGTGCCGGCGACGGGGGAGGGGATCTCGGTGTCGACCTTGTCGGTGGAGATCTCCAGGAGTGGCTCGTCGACGGCCACCTGGTCGCCGGGCTGTTTGAGCCAGCGGGTCACAGTGCCCTCGGTGACGCTCTCGCCGAGTGCGGGCAGGGTGACAGAGGTTGCCATCGTCATTCCTCTCGAAAGTCTCTCTCGACCATGAGCCTATGTGAACGTATCAGCTGATGAAGAGCGTATAAGTGAACGGTTCTCGCCTCGACACGGCATCCTGTGACCGGGGACACATCAGTGGGACGCCCGGCCAGCGGGGAGCGGACGCGTTCACCCGTGGACATGCAGGGGCTTTCCGGCCAGCGCCAAGTGGGCCTCGCCGAGTGCTTCGCTCTGCGTCGGATGAGCATGGATGAGCTGCGCGACCTCGTCCGGCAGCGCTTCCCAATTGCAGATGAGCTGCGCTTCGCTGACCAGCTCACCCACTCGGGCACCGACCATGTGAACCCCTAGAACCGGACCGTCCTTCTCCCGGACGAGCTTAACGAACCCCTGCGTGCCGAGGATCTGGCTCTTGCCGTTGCCGGCAAGGTTGTAGTCGAAGGTGGTGACTTTGTCCGCCCCGAGCTGTTCGACGGCCTGGGCCTCCGAGAGCCCCACGGAGGCGACTTCAGGGTCGCAGTAGGTGACGCGGGGGATGCCGGTGTCCTCGACCGGTATGGGGTTGAGCCCGGCGATGTCCTCGGCGACGAAGATGCCGTGTGCGAACCCGCGATGGGCCAGTTGCAGTCCGGCGACGATGTCACCGACCGCGTATGTGCCGGGCACGCTGGTGCGCAGCCGCTCGTCGGTGGTGACGAACCCGCCTGTGTCGAGTTGGACGCCGGCATCGGCGAGGCCCAGTGCGTCGGTCACGGGGCCGCGTCCGATCGCGACCAGCAGGAGCTCGGCCTCGATCACCTCGCCACCCTCCAGCGACACGGCCACGCCGTTCTCGTTGTGCTCGACTCCGGCGAACCGGGCACCGGTCTTGATGGTCATGCCGCGTTTGCGGAACGCGCGCTCGACCGTCTTCGAACAGGCCTCGTCTTCGCCTGGTACGAGCCGGGGCAGCGCCTCGACGATCGTCACCTCCGCGCCGAACGATCGCCATACGCTGGCGAATTCTACGCCGATGACACCGCCGCCGAGCACGACGACCGACGCCGGCACCCGGTCGAGCGTCAGGGCTTCGTAGCTGCTGATGACTTTGTGCCCGTCGATATCGAGGCCGGGAAGGGTGCGGGCATACGAGCCGGTGGCCAGCACGACGTGACGGCCGGTGTACCGCGTGCCGTCGACCTCGACGGTGTTGGGTCCGGCCAGCTTGCCGGCACCTTCGATCAGCGTCACCTTGTTCGCCTTGACCAGGCCTTGCAGCCCCTTGTACAGGCGGGCGACGACGCCGTCCTTGTAGGCGTTGACTCCGGTGACGTCAACACCCTCGAAGGTGCTTTTGACGCCGAACTTCTCGCTGCCGCGCGCGACGTCCGCGACCTCGGCGGCATGCAGCAGAGCTTTGGTAGGAATGCAGCCGTAGTGCAGGCACGTGCCGCCGACCTTGTCCTTCTCGACCAGCGCGACACTGAGTCCGAGTTCGGCCGCGCGAAACGCCGCGGCGTAGCCACCACTTCCGCCCCCGAGGACAACGACGTCGAAGTTGCCCGCCTCAGCCATCATCTGCTCCCGTCCCTTCCGTGATCACCTATGATCCGGTGGTGTTCGAACGCCAGCTCCTCGAAGGTGCGGACGTTCACGCTTCGTCGATCCTCCCATCCGGGCGGCGGCGACCTGCGTGTGGGATCCATTCGGGAGCCACGGGAAACAGAGCGCGCCCCATTTACGCGGCCGCTGATCACGTGGGTGGGGATTCGACATAGTGAAAGCGATAGTGTCGGTGTTCGAAGCGGATGACGGAGGTTTTGCGGATGCGATGGTTCGGCCGGCGGCGAAAGAGCGCTGAAGGCAGCCTGGACCGTGCTGCCGACGACGCCGACTCCAAGCACCTGAAGGAGTTCGCCAGCTCCCGCCACGGGGTAGAGGCGTTCGTCGAGCCGCCCACCACCATGACCGCCACCACCGTGGTGCTGGTGGCGCATGACGGCGAGTGGACCCGCCGGCGGGTGAAGGACTCCGACGCCGCACACGACCTCGCGCGCAAACTCGGCATCCCTGCATACGACGCCCAGGTGGTCGGCTACCCGCAGCGGATGCGGGAGTGGAACCGCAAGACCGGCGGACGCGGCGTCTGACGAGCGCCGGCGCCCGCTTTCATGATCATGAACACTTGGTAACGAGTATGGCCACTAAGTGTTCATGATCACCGTTAGCCTGCGTGATCGACGTCGTCGACGATCTTCACCAATGTCCGCACTGCGGCGCCGGTAGCACCCTGCGGGGTGTAGCCGAAGGGCTGACCTTCGTTGAAGGCGGGACCGGCGATGTCCAGATGTGCCCACGGGACGTCGTCGTCCACGAACTCTTTGAGGAACAGTCCGGCTTGTAGCGCGCCGCCTTGACGGTCGCCGATATTGGCGATGTCCGCGATCTGCGAATCCAGCTTCTCGCGCAATTCGGCGGGGAGCGGCAGCGGCCACATGTGTTCGCCCGCCGCCTGGGCAGAGGCCTGTACCTGGGTGGCGAAGTCGTCGTTGTTCGCCATGATGCCGGACACCCGGGTGCCGAGGGCGACGACGGCTGCTCCGGTGAGTGTGGCGACGTCGACGATCACATCCGGCTCGTCCTCCTTGGCCCTGACCAAAGCGTCGGCGAGGACCAGACGGCCCTCGGCGTCGGTGTTCAGCACCTCGACGGTCTTGCCGCCGTAGATGGTGATGACATCCGAGGGGCGCTGCGCCTCGCCGGACGGCATGTTCTCGGCCATGGCGGCGTAGGTGGTGACGGCCACCCTCGGAGCCAGCTCGGCGATGGCGAGTGTGGCAGCGACCACAGCCGCGGCGCCGCCCATGTCGCATTTCATGGTCTTCATCGCGTCGCTCGGCTTGAGGGACAAGCCTCCGGTGTCGAAGGTGATTCCCTTACCGACGAGGGCGACGTGCTTCTTGGCCCGCGCGGGCCGGTACGAAAGGCGGACCAGCCGCGGCGGATTGGCAGAACCCTGGCCTACTCCGGTCAGGCCGCCGTAGCCCCCCTTGGCCAGGGCTTTCTCGTCGAGCACTTCGATGCTGAGCTTGGTTCCCTTGACCAGCTTGGTGCTGAGGTCGGCGAAGGCCTTGGGGCCGAGGTCGCGCGGCGGTGTGTTGATCCAGTCTCGCGCCCGGTTCACCGCTGTGGCGACTATCTCGGCGCGGGCAACGGCTTCCCTGACTGCCTTGGCCTTGACACCGGGGCCGACGACGGTCACCGCGCCGACAGGGGTCTTGGTGTCGCCCGTCTTGTACTCGTCGAAAGAGTACGCGCCCATCAGCACACCCTCGGTGATGGCGGCGGCGTCGGCCTCGCCGTCGATCGGCAGGGCATAGGCCGCGCTCGCGGTGCCGGCCAACGCACGGGTAGCCGCGCCGGCGGCCCGGCGAAGCTGTTCGCGGTGCTCCGGTGTGCCGGGCTCACCTGGTGAGCCGAGCCCGACCGCCACGATCACCGGCGCCTTGGCCTTGCCCATCGTAGGGAGTTTGGTGACCTCGTCGGCCGCACCGGTGGCGCCGAGCTGCGTCAACGTCGTCGCCAACGAACCCTTGAGAGCCTTGTCGACGGGCTCGGCTCCGGCCTGGAGAACGATGCCGTTGTCGCTGGCGGCAATGCCGATGACGACGGCGTCGACCTTCAGTCCGGTCGGATTGGCAGAGGACAAGGTAACGGCGCTCACGGTTCTCCCTGACGTAGTACTGCAAGGTCGAACGTCGATGCTACTCCGCGCCTGTTGCCGGCCCGATGGCGAGTGAAGCAACATCGGGCGAGTTGTTCGGTCAGGCGGGCGCCTACGACTTACGCGGCGTCCGCCGTGCGACGTGATCGATGCCGGCGGCGCATACGGACGCGTACTCACCCGGCGACATGCCGACCAGGAACCGGAAGTCTCGCGCGAAATGTGCCTGGTCGAACCACCCGAGCCGCACCGCGAGGTCCGCGGGGTCGGTAGCGCCGCTGCTCAGCAGCTCAGCTGCGTCGTGCATGCGGTAGCGCCGGATCACCCACTTTGGGCCAACTCCCACGTACCGGTGGAACAGCCGCTGCACTGTGCGGACCGAGACGTTGTGGTGGCCGGCGACGTGGCTCACCCGGGTGATCGAGCGATCGTCGAGCATGGTGGAGATCATCCGGAGCGTCAGATCGTAGGCGCCGTCGTGCGATCGGGGCAGCACACGCTCGAGGAAACTGTCGACAAGCTGCAGGCGTTGGGTGTCGGCCGGTGTCGCGAGCACGGCCTCCGTGAGGTCGTCCGCGGCAGGCCCGAACACGTCGCGCATCGGTATCGCCAGATCGGTGAGCGCCGACGCTGTGTGCCCGGTGGCGGCGGTGAATCCGCCTGGACGGAACTTGACTCCGAAGACCACGCCCGCCCCGGACAGCTGCCGGGAGGCGCTGCGGCTGACCACGCCGTATATCTCACAGCCGGGCCCGGGCATGAACGAGACATTGACACACGGATGGGGGATCAGCTGGACCTCGTAGACCGGTTGGTCCCGGACATCCCAGTGCACTGACCAGTACCGTTCCACGAATCGCCCGGTGCGCGCGGAGGCAGGGTAGCGGCGGAGTGAAAGGTGTTCACCGTGCTCGTGCTGAAGTAGCAGCCCTTTGGTGCTCGTGGTGTGACCAGGCGCGGTGGCCGCCGCCGGCTCCGGCATCGCCGTGGCAGTAGTGGGATCCATGGGTGTCGCGTTCTTACAAGACCCGGCGGACGGCGGCGATCAGAGTGTCAGCCATGACAACTACGGTAAACCCCATCCCTGACGGCTATCACAGTCTGACCCCCTTCATCGTCTGCTCGGACGCATCCGGCGCGATCGACTTCTACCGGCAGGTGTTCGGCGCGGAAGTCATCAGCCGCCATGACAACCCGGACGGCACGGTGGCGCACGCCGAGATCCGGATCGGTGATTCGATCTTGCAGTTGAGTGACCCGAGTCCGGAGTTCGGCCTGATCCCGCCGTCGCCGGACGGCGCGTCCGCATCGCTGACGCTGTACTGCGAGGACGTCGACACCGTGTTCGCCCGGGCCGTCGCGGCCGGGGCAACGGTGCGGGAACCGGTTCAGACGTTCGTCACCGGCGATCGCTTCTGCAGCATCGTGGACCCACACGGGCGGCGGTGGGCGATCATGACCAGGGTCGAGGATGTGCCTGCCGAGGAGGCCGAGCGCCGTGTCAGCGAGTGGGTTGCCGGCACGTCCTGACCCGCTTGCTCACCTGCTGGTGCCCGTGCACCGCCACGCGTCCGTGCGACCGGCCCCTCGACCATCGCCGACCGAAGTGAGCCATGGCACGCTGGATACACGCTGATCCGGCCGCAAGAACGGTTTCTGGCGTGTACCCAGCGTGCCATGGGACACCTCTTTCGGGCGCTGCGATGGCGTTGTGCGGGCGACGACCCTTAGGGTGCGGGGTGTGGTCCGACGGGCGCCCGGGAATCCGCGAGGCGCCGCCGGACGGAGCCGGATGAGCTACCGGACCAGACGCAGACGAGTGAAGGAGTAGGTGGCTGTGACACCCGCCAGGACCGCCCTGTACGACCGGCACGTGGAACTCAGAGCGAAGTTCGCCGAGTTCGGCGGCTGGGAGATGCCGCTGCAGTACGAGGGCGTGGTGAACGAGCACACGGCCGTCCGTGAGGGCGTCGGGCTGTTCGATGTCAGCCATCTCGGCAAGCTGTCTGTCCGTGGCCCTGGCGCCCGTGACTTCGTGGACTCGTGCCTGACCAACGCGCTGGACAAGATCGAGCCTGGTCAGGCCCAGTACACGCTGTGCTGTGACGAGACGGGTGGCGTCGTCGACGACCTCATCGTCTATCTGCGTTCGGACGACGAACTCCTCCTCGTCCCCAACGCCGCCAACAGCTCAGAGCTGGCGCGCCGGCTTACCGAAGCCGTGCCCAAGGGCGTCGAGGTACGCGACGACCACCGGCGGTACGCGATCCTGGCGCTGCAGGGGCCGGACTGCGACGGAGTGCTTTCATCGCTATGGATACCGGCCGGGCATTCGTACATGACCTTTGTCGATGCGGAGTACAACGACATCCCGATCACCGTGTGCCGAACCGGCTACACCGGTGAGCGCGGTTACGAACTGCTGGTTCCCTGGGACGACGCCGGCACGGTATGGGATGCCCTGTTGGCCGGCGGGGAGCCGCGCGGCATTCAGGCATGTGGGCTGGGCGCCCGCGACACGCTGCGGACGGAGATGGGCTACCCCCTTCACGGCCAGGACCTGTCTATGGACATCAGCCCGTTGCAGGGCCGCTCCGGGTGGGCCGTCGGATGGTCCAAGCCGACATTCTGGGGACGTGATGCGTTGCTGGCCGAGAAGGAGGCCGGCCCGCAGCGGCGGCTCCGGGGTATCCGCGCCACGGGTCGCGGCATTCCGCGCCCGGGCATGACGGTGTCCGCGAACGACACCGAGGTGGGCCAGGTCACCTCCGGAACGTTCTCGCCTACGCTGCGGCAGGGGATCGGACTGGCCTTGCTGTCCTCCAGCATCAGTGAGGGTGATGAGGTCAGCGTCGACATTCGCGGCCGGTCCGAGACGTTCGAGGTGGTCCGTCCGCCCTTCGTCAAGACGTCGCCGTCCTGACGGGGGGAGTCCGCGGCGCGGCGCCTCCGGCAACGGGTCAGTGACCCATTGAGCCGGAGGCACCACTGGCCGCGTGGCTGGCCGACGCTCCACGCGTCAATCGACGCTGAGCTGCACGGTGACGAACGAATGTGCCGGGACCTCGATGACGAGGGTATTTCCGTCGCGGTCGGCGCCGTCGAACTTCTTTGGCGCGACGGCCGTCGGGTCGTCGGCGGTGTTGTGAGCTTGCACCGACGGTGCGGTCAGGATCCGGCCCTCGCCCAGGGTCCACGTCGTGCCTCGCAGGTCGAGGTCGATACGGGCGTCACCCTCCAGCGCCAGATTGGTCGCCGATACCAGGATCTGGCCGTCCTTGATGCTGGCTGAGGCCGAGACGGTTTCGAACTCCCGGCCGTCGGCGGTGCGACGCTGCCCGGGCTGGACCACGTGCAGGGGCAGGTTGGTGGCGTCCTGGTGTGCCTTGTTCATCTCGAAGACGTGGTACGTCGGGGTCAGGATCATCTGTGCGCCGTCGGTGAGAACCATGGCTTGCAGGACGTTGACCGTCTGCGCGATGTTGGCCATGGTCAGCCGCCTGGCGTGCTTGTGGAAGATGTCGAAGTGCAGGCTGGCCACCAGGGCATCCCGCAAGGCGTTCTGCTGATACAGGAACGCGGGGTTCGTGCCATCCTCGGCCTTCCACCACGTGCCCCACTCGTCACACACCAGTCCGATCCGGGCCTGCGGGTCGTAGCAGTCCATGACGCGTGAATGACCGGCGATGATCTCGTCCATCCGCCACGCTTTGGCCATGGTCAGCTCGTACTCGTCGTCGCTGAACGACGTCGCCCTGCCCTTGTTCTCCCAGGTAGGCGCCACCGTGTAGTAATGGAAGGACAGCGCCTGATAAATGTCGCGCGGCCCTTGGGCGCACCCGAGGCAGCTGATCGACTTCATCAGTGCCTCAGTCCAGGAGTAGTCGTCGTCCCTGGCGCCCGACGCGACCCGGTAGAGGGTGTTGTCGTCGTGGTTCTTGCAGTAGGTGGCGTACTGACGGGCGAGGTCGGCGAAGTACTCGGCGCGCATGTTGCCACCGCAGCCCCAGGTCTCGTTGCCGATGCCCCAGAACCGCACCTTCCACGGATCATCGCGCCCGTTCTCTCGTCGCAGGCGTGACATCGGGGAGTCTCCGGAGCGGGTCAGGTACTCCACCCACTCACTCATCTCCTGCACTGTTCCGCTGCCGACGTTGCCCGAGATGTACGGCTCGGCGCCCAGCATCTCGCACAGTTGCATGAATTCGTGCGTACCGAAATGGTTGTTCTCGACGACGTTGCCCCAGTGTGTGTTCACCATGCTCGGCCGTGACTCCTTCGGGCCGATTCCGTCGCGCCAGTGGTATTCGTCGGCGAAACACCCGCCTGGCCAGCGCAGATTAGGTATCTCCAGCTCCCGCAGTGCCGCGACAATGTCGGTGCGGATGCCGTCGACGTTGGGAACCGGCGAATCGTCGCCGACATAGAAACCGTCGTATATGCACCGGCCCAAATGCTCGGCGAAATGGCCGTAGAGGTGCCGGCTGATCGCGGGACCTCCGACGTCGACATTGACAACGGCCTTCATAATCGATTTCGACACGTGAGTCCTTTCATTTTCCTGCATGTTCTCTTGTGAATCTGACGTCTCGCTCCGCACGCTCACGACTTCACACTGCTACTCACCAGGCCTTTCACGATGTGGCGCGGCATGTTCACGAAGAGGACCATTCTGGGAGTCAGCACCCGCCACCGCCGCTAGCGCGCCCCACGGGCGGGCTGTCGATTGGCTGTCCGCACTTTGGCGGAAGCGCTGCGAGAATGCGACCATGGCAGGCCGAAAGCGAGGAGATCGCCGATGGTGACGATGCACGACGTGGCCCGTGCCGCGGGCGTTTCGCTGATGACCGTGTCGAATGTGATCAACGACCATCCGCACGTGAAGCAGGGCACCCGGGAGCGGGTTCTGGAGGCGATCGACGCGCTGAACTACAAGGTCAACGTCGCCGCCCGCAACCTGCGCAGTGGCCGCACCGGTACCATCGGCCTCGCCGTGCCGGAGATCGATCGTCCCTATTTCGGCCAGCTCGCGGCGTTGGTGATCGAACGCGCGGCTGCGCGTGGCTTCCGGGTGGCCGTCGAGCAGACAGGCGCATCCCGGGAGAACGAGCTCGAGGCACTCGCGGCATCGCGGATCCGGCTGTACGACGGGCTGCTGCTCAGCACCGTCGGGCTCGGTCCTGCCGACGCTGACCTGCTCAACGTCGAGTACCCCGTGGTGTTGCTCGGAGAGCGGATATTCGACGGACCGGTCCCTCATGTCGCGATGCCGAACGTCGAGGGTGCGCGGAGCGCGGTGGAACACCTGATCAGCCAGGGCGCCAGCCGCATCGCCTTCATCGGGTCTCCGGAGTCGCTCAGCGAGATCGGGGCGTCGGGGCTGCGAGTGCGCGGATATCGCGAGGCCGTGGAAGGGGCCGGGCTGGCGTTCGATTCCCGCCTGCTGTTCCGGACGGCGTCGTTCTCTATGCCGGAAGGCGCGCGTGTGGCGGGCATGTTGATCAATTCGGGCGTCGACGTCGACGCGGTCTTCTGCGCCAACGACTCGCTCGCGTTCGGTGTGCTCCGCCGGCTCGCCGACTCCGGCGTGCGTGTACCGGACGACATGCTGGTCATCGGTTTCGACGACGTGCTCGAGGCGAGGTACAGCATTCCGTCTCTGTCGACCGTCGCCCCGGATCATGTCCAGATGGCGACGGCCGCCGTCGACTTGCTGGCGGCCCGGATAGCCAAGGCCGGCACGGCCGCGGAGCCGACGGAGCTGGTCAGCGACTACCGCGTGGTGATGCGCGAGTCCACGAGTGTGTGAGCGTTCACATTTGATTCCTGACCTGACAACGCCCGAACGGTACCGACGCCTAGGCGCCGGCGAGCTCGCACGTATCATCCGCAGCTCCGTCTCCGCGGCTCGTGGCCAACCTGGAGCCACTGACCTTGAGTTTGTAACGTTAAAAGTTAGACGGCGGCACCAGACACTGTCAATCTCCACGGGGCCCGCGGCTGCGGCCCGCCGTTTTCCGGCGCCCGGCCTCGCGGGGCTGCTCAGGTCGTTGCGTCTTCCGGCATGGGGAGGTGGCGTGGTGCCGTGCGCAGCGGCGACAGCCAGGCGATCGCGGTGGCGGCGGCGATGCTCACCTGACAGATGAGCAAGGCCGAGCCGGTGTCCATGGTGTCGGCGAGCAGTCCGACCACGAGCGCGCCCGCCGGAAAGCCCGCGCCGAAGGAGGTCATCCGCCCGACCGTCATGACGCGGCTCATCAACGGTTCCGGCGTGACCTGCTGTCGCAAGGTGACCGAGTTGGCTGCGACCACCATGTAAGCCGCACCCCAAGCGGCGAGGGCGACCATTCCGGCGATCCAATACGTCGAGGTTGCGGTGATCACGCCGCCGACGCCGGTGGCTGGTAGGCACATCAGCGCGGTGCGTACGCCACCGAAGCGGTACACCAGACGAGACATCAGGAAGCTGCCGATGACGGCGCCGACACCCCATGCCGCGAAGACGAACCCGAGCCGCCAGTCACCTTCCTGGATGCCGAGGTTACGGTCCGCCCAGACGACGAGGATCCCCACCAGCGAACCACCGCTGAATGCGACCAGGAATCCGATTACCGTCATATACCGGAGTACCGGGTGCTTGACGATGAAGCTCACACCTTCGGCAATGGCGGCCTTGCCGCGCAGAGGCCCGGTGCGGGCCTGGTTCAGCGGCCGGATGATGGCCCGCACGAGCAACGCCGAGGCGAGGAATGTCACAGCGTCGATGACCAGAAGCGAGGCCGGGCTCATGACCACGAGAAGGGCGCCGGTCAGGGCCGGAACCGTGGCTTCGACGACCGTGCCGCCACCGGCGATCACCGAGTTGGCGGAGGGCAATCTACGGCGTGGAACGAGCGTAGGTAGCGCGCCGAGGTTGGCGGCATCGAAGAATACGAAGATCATTTGCGCGGTAAAAGCCACAATTAGCACATGGAAAGCGGTCAACTGGTCGAACCATGCCGCGATCGGGATGGTGAAAAGGACGAGCGCGGCGCCTACATCGGTGCCGATCATGACCCGTTTACGCTCGAACCGGTCAGCAGCCAGGCCCGCCCAAAGGCCGGTGAGTAGATAGGCCACGCCCTCGGCTACGGCCACCATCGCGGTCCATGTGGCAGAGCTGGTCAAGCTATAGACCAGCACCGGCATGACGACGAATGTCACCGACGTGCCAGCGAGAGAAATCAACCGAGCGGCGACATACCGGCGAAGATCGGGGTCGCGTAGTAGAGGGCCCTCTGCCCCGTGTGAGTAAGAATGCACGCGGACTCCGCTCGCCCCCCGAAGCCTTTACTTTACCTGGGAGACAACAGCATGACGGTTTATATGTCAAGGTGGCTGTGCAGATCCTCAGCGGTATCTCGGCATGCGGTCAGCGGACGGATTTCGCGGGCGGCCGGACGTCCGTCGTCCCCTGTGCGTCGGCGGCAGACCGCCCGCGATACCAACAAGACGTACGGGCCGGCGAGGCATGACGCGTGACCTAGGTCTCTTTGTCGGCTAGGGGCTGAGACTGGAATCGGGCCCGCCGCGCCGCCCGGCGCAACGCCGAGAGCACTGGACGTCCGGCCACCAAGCAGAGCGCCGCGGTGAACACAGCCCGGATGAGATCCCAGCCGAGAGACGTGGCCAGCATGAAGGCGCCGTAGCGGGCCGCGTTCGCAGAGAGCGGGTCGCCGGGCACGAAACTGATGGCCGTGTCCGCGAAGGAGACGAACGGCCAGAACCACAAGTTGATCAACAGGCCGTAAAGGAGACCAGCCACGGCGCCGTAGCCTGCGAGCAGCCATATCTCGCCGCGCCCGCGCAGCGGCGGCAGCAGGCCGGCGAGCAGCGCAATCCACCCCGCGGCCATCATCTGGAATGGAAGCCAGGGGCCGACGCCGCCGGTCAGCATGGCACTGGCCAGCAGGGTCAGCTGGCCGAGCACGAAACCGAACCCCGGTCCCAGCGCCCGGCCGGCCAGGATCAGCAAGAAGAACGCAGGCTCGAACCCACCACCGCCGCCGCCGAGCATCCGCAACCCGGTGCCCACGGCGGAGAGCACCCCGAGCAGCGCCACCGCTTTGGCATCCATGCTGCCTTCGGTGAGCTGGGCGAGCACGATGATCAGTAGCAATGGCAGCAGCACGGCGAATAGCCAGGGCGCATCCGCGGAGTGGGCCAGGGCCGAGTCAGGGGCGGCCAGCAGCGGCCACCCGAAGGAGACCAGCCCGATGCTGGATACCAGGATCAGTGCCAGCGTGCTGGGCGGCATGATCCGCAGCGCCGGAACATCCCTGAGCGTGGTCATGAGCACGTTCCCGGGTGACAGCGGGGGTGACTGTTCATGATCATGGCAGCGCCGCCTGGACTTCGGCCACGGTCAGCCAGCGCTCCGGTGCGAGGATCTTGGCCACCTGAGGTGCGAAGGTCGGTGAGCCGACGACCACCTCCGCGGTCGCGCCGTCCGCGACTACCTCGCCGTCGGCGACGACGACCACCCGGGTCGCCAGCTCCGCCACCAGCTCCACATCGTGCGTGGCCAGCATCACCGTGTGGCCGGCAGCGGCGAGCGTGCGGAGGATGTCGCCCAGTCTGCGTTTTGCCGGATAGTCCAGTCCGCGTGTTGGCTCGTCGAGCAGGATCAACGGCGGCCGCGCGACCATCACGACGGCCAGGGCCAGCGCCAGCCGCTGCCCTTCGGAGAGGTCCCGGGGATGTACGTCGTCGGCGATCTCCGGTGCCAGCTGTGCCAGCAGGGCCCGGCAGCTGCCGGCGGTGGCGCCGACGTCGGTGTCGGCGTCGGAGCATTCGGCCGCGACACTGTCCGCGTAGAGCAGATCGGTCGGGTCCTGTGGGACGAGGCCGGCGACGCGAATGGTCTGAGCTGGGTCGGCGCCGTGCGGATCGATGCCACCGGTGCGCACCCGGCCCGCGGCCGGCTCGATGAGCCCGGCCACGGCCGCCAGCAATGACGATTTGCCGGCGCCGTTACGCCCCATCACAGCGACGATCTCGCCGGCGTGAGCTTGCAGCGTCACGTCGTGTAATGCCACCGTGGTGCCGTAGCGCACGGACAGCCGCGACACGCTGAATCGACTCTGAGCGGCGCCGGCCGGGTCGGTGTTTCGTTCGGTCGTCGCCGCAACGTGATCCGGCCGTAGCCGTCTCCGCAGTGACGAGAGACCGAAACGGCCGCCTCGGCGCGGCGCCCCGGATCCGGCCGTGGACGGCTCCGCGGGCTCGAGTCGTTCAGCGGCATCGGGACGCTTCGCGAACGGCACAGTCCGGCGCGAGGCCAGCTCTACTGGTGGTGACCCACCGGTGGCGCCGCCCGATGCCGGTACGTGGGGGAGGCCGGCCAGCTGGTCCCGCAAGCCGGAGGCGGCACGCCTGGCGTCGCGAATAGACAACGGCAGCGGTGACCATCCGGCCAGCCTGCCCAACTCGACGACGGGCGGAGCCACCCGCGCGGCGGTCATGATCTCGGTGGGGGCGCCATCCACCGCCCGGCCGTCACCAGGCAGATACACCACGTGGTCGGCGTATTGGATGACGCGTTCCAGACGGTGTTCGGCGAGCAGGACCGTCGTCCCCAGATCATGGACGAGGCGATGCAACGCGGCGAGCACGTCTTCGGCCGCCTGCGGGTCCAGCGCCGAAGTGGGCTCGTCGAGAACGAGGATCCGCGGGTGGGCGATCATGGCCGCGCCGATCGCGACGCGTTGCCGCTGCCCACCCGAGAGCGTGGACATCGCTCGGCGCCGCACATCCGCGAGCCCCAGCAGGTCCAGCGTTTCCTCGACGCGCCGACGCATGACATCGGGCGTGAGCCCGAGCCACTCCATGCCGAAGGCCAGCTCGTCCTCGACTCGTTCCGCGACGAAACCGGAGCGCGGGTCCTGGCTGACGAATCCGACGACGTCGGCGAGGTCTCGCGGCCGATGATGCCTGGTGTCGCGGCCCTCGACCACGACCCGTCCGGTGAGCGTTCCTCCGGTGAAATGGGGGACCAGCCCGTTGACCGTGCGCAGCAGGGTGGACTTGCCAGAACCGGTCTGGCCCACCACAAGGCATAGCTCGCCTTCGTTGACCGCGAGATCGACGTCTCGCAGGACCGGCTCGGGCTGCGGGTCGAAGCGCACTGACACGTTCTCGAAGACGATCATGCCGGTACCTCCGCGTGATCTCTGGGCGGCGGTGCCGCCCACGCCGGGGCCAAGGCGACGAGTGCGCCAGCGGCGGCGAGCAGCGGCATACCGGGCAGCAGCAGCGGCACCACCATCATGTTCATTCCGGCATGGGCTTGCGTCGCCGCGACGACGAACGCCAAAGCGGCGACCATTCCGGAAGCGGATACCACCCATTCAGGGGTTCGCCATGGGTCGGGGCGGTAGCGCGTGCGGCGAGAGCCGCGGCTGCCGAGGAAGAGTCCGGCGGTTGCCAGTGCGAGCCCGGCACCAATGCCCGCGGGTGCCACTACCGCTGCCGCGCTTCCGTCCAGCAGGCCGTAAAGCCCGATGCAGATGCCGATCAAACCGCAGAGCACGAGAGGTCCGGAGGAACGGCGGTACCGTGGATCGACCGCTGCCGCTCGACCGAAACCACGGGAGTCCATGGCCGCGGCCAGGTCGAGCGATCGTTCAAGTGAGCCTTGCAGGACTGGCATACCCACTCGGCCGACGGCCCGCACGCCGCGCACCTGCCGGCCGCGCAACCGGTGTGCCTGCCGGATCCGGGAGGCGTCCTCGATCAGCCGTGGGGCGAACGTCATGGCGACGACGAGCGCCACCCCGGCCTCGTACAGGGCTCCCGGTACCGAACGCAGCAGCCGCCTGGCGTCGGCAAGTGCGTTGGCCGCGCCGATACAGGCCAGGATCGCCGCGAGCCGAAGGCCGTCGTAGAACGCCAGCGTCAGTGCCTCACCCGTAATGGCACCGCCGATCTTCACCCCCGCGGCCCACTCGGGGAGGGTCAGCTCCGGCAGCCGGAACAGCACCGTGCCGCCGTGCGACGAGGTGAAGACGACCTGAATGACGACCCGGATGAGGATGATCAGCAGGCCTAGCTTGAGGAAGACGGTGAAGGACCGGCTCCAAGGCTCGTTGCCGCGGCGGGCGACCACCACGTAGGCGGCGATGGCGATCAGCAGCGCCAGCAGGAGTGGGTTGGTGGTGCGGCTGGCGGCCGCCGCCAGGCCGAGCGCCCAGAGCCACCATGCTCCCGCATGCAGCGCTCGCGGGATGCGAAGCTCCGACCACCACGCCGGGGGCGTCATCGGATGCTCACCGGGCCCCTCGTGGACGGGCGTCCGGTTCCGGCTTCGTGGAGTAGGTCACTGTCCTCGGGAGCGCCTGGCCCGGACGAACGCCGCCACACCGACCAGCACGACCGCGGCCACGCCCGCGATCAGCAGCAGGAGCTGGTTGTCGTCTTCGTCGGCGTCGGTGTCGCCGGCGTCGCCGCCTGTATCGGTGTCCGCTGCGGACGGCAGGACGAGTGTGACGTGCTCCTCGTCACCCGACGGTGCGGCTTCATCGACGGCGTTCCCGCATTCCGACGTCGGATAGCCGTCGATGCCGCAGGTCAGGCCTTCGTCGAGGCGTACCTGGGCAACGGCGGTGAGAACATCGGCGCCGCTCGCGTCCTCCGGAACGACGGCGCAGTCACCTCGAGGCTCGGGCGGCTCCTCACCGTCCGGGGCGTCCTCGACCGTGCCGTAGTCAAGGACGACGGCCACCCGCTTCTCGCCGTCGCTGGCCGTCGCGGCACCGCAGATGTCGTCGAAGACGTCGCCGGTGCGGGGGAACCGGGTCGCAGACTCGCCGCCGACGGCGAAGCGCCACCCCTCGATGGCGCCCTCTTCAGGCACGGTGTCAGCAGGACCGGTGGGGGCGAATGCCCACTCGCCGTCAGTCCATTGGTAGTAACCCCAGAATCGGAACGCGTCGGCGCTGGCACTGGTGGCGAGGCCGATCGGCAGGAGTAGTGCAACGATGGCGGCTAAGAGGCCGCGCAGTATGGGAGTCGCCTGGCTCGCGTGCCCGAGCATCCTGGCTGGCGGCGTTGTCGTCAGTCGTCGCACAAACCCAGTGCGACTCCTTCCTCCGCCTTGCCATCCAGGCGCTCGCCCCCGCTCGCTGTCAGGCGCCCCATTCTGCGCAGCCTCTAAGGCCAATCGTGTTCTCAGGCGCATCAGGTCTGACCTTTCGTTGAGCGGTCCGGTGACGAGGTGGGAAACCGCTCCTTGCGGCGGCCGGTTCTGGCCGGCCCGCGCCTGGCAAGTGTCCTGTGCCTCGTCCCGTAAGCCTCGACGGAAACGTTGGGCCGCTCGCATCCGAATCCGGCATTCCGGCTCACCACGAACGCGGTCACGGAAGTATCACCTTCCGTGCGTGGCCTACGGCTGCGGGTCAGCGTCGGTTTCCGACCGACTTCCCCGAAAACGGATGCGTAGAGGTACTCAAAGGTTCCCATGCGGCTCTGAACTGGTCAAAAACGCCCAGGGTGGCGCCGCCCCCAGGCTCGGTGATCGTTGCCGGATTTTTGCTGTTCGATGGGGGAGTTTCGTCCCGGTTTGCGCTGTTGCCCGCGGCAAAAATCCGGCAACGATCACCGGGCGGAGTTGGGCGGTGTTGCGGCGGCAGGCCCGGAAGGGGCCGCTGTGTCACCGGGGTATGGCAGGCTCATGGGATCGACGATGGAGGAGGCACGGCACATGGCATGGTCTTGGCGGTTCGTGAATGCCGATGGCGACCTGATCACCGATGACGAAGGCTCGCCTGCCGGACAGGGTGTCGAATTCCCCACCCAATCCGACGCGGAGAGCTGGATCGGTGAGCACTGGCGCCAGCTCGCGGACTCCGGCGTCGACGGCGTCACGTTGCTCGAGGACGGCCGCGAAGTCTATGGCCCGATGAGCCTCCAGCCACCTGAGTGACCTGTTTGATCCGTGTGGACGCGACTAGCCCGGACGGCCCCTGCCACCGCTTTGGTGGGGATCTGAGCTGGATATAGCGGCAATGAACCAGGCGTGTGAGAACATTTCACGCGCACGGTGCGGCTGTGCGCCTGATGTCTGCCTTCGGCTCGGCAAGGTGTACGGCATGGCTCGTTCCACTGATTCGAGGAGGAAGCTTTGCGTGGTCTTGTCCGGATGGCTGTCGCGGCCGCAGTTGCGGTACCGACGGGCCTGGTCAGCGTCGCCGCGGCTGTGACCGGGGACGTCGCTGCTCAGGTACCTGTGGGCGACGCGTGCGACGCGGTTCTGGTGGATCATGCCGAGTACCTCTCCGAGGCCGAAGCCGCGGAGATCGAGCAGGCGGCGCGTGACTTCCGCAGCGACCTCGCCTACGAGATCCGTATCCGCATCATGACGCAGGAGCAGGCGCCCTATCTCGAAGGCCGGATGGTCGAGGAAGAGCTGGCGTGTGAGTCGTGGCGGAACCCCAACGGCGGATTCCGCGAGAACCTCTTGGTGCTCGCGTTCACCACCGACACCGCCGAGCAGAACGGCGAGACGTTGCTGCTGTTCGGCGACCGGATGCCGCACGAGATGGACGACGCGTGGCCGGGAATCCAGTCCGACACCATCAACCACGCCTTGAACGACGACGACTGGGTCGGCGGGATCACCGGCGGGCTGGCGGACATCCGGCAGGTCATCGACCCGCCCCTGGGCAATGCCGGAGTCGTGGCGGCGGCCGTCGCCGGTACTGCCGCCGCCGGCACAGGCGGCGGTGTGCTGCTGTGGCGTCGAAGGAAACGCGGCGAGCTGACCGATCGCTTCGAGCGATCCACAGCTGAACTCGACACTCTCACTTTGCGGCTGGATCCGAAGACGGAGTCGTTGCGTCGGGACATCGAGCTGATGCGTACTGCCGTGGCGGACGACGAGCTCGGTGCGGCGATCGGATCGTCCGAAGAGATGCTCGACTCGGCCGACCAGCTCGTGTACCGGCGTTCCGAAGCCAGCGCCGACCGCGACCAGTTGCTCAAGCAGCGAAGCCTGGCCAAGGTCGCGGATGGAGTAGCGAGATGGGAAGCACTCGAGAAATCTGTGCGCGACCTTTTGCCTGAACTCGAAGCGGAGGAGACGCGGATGGCCACGCTGCTCGCCGTTCGGGACGAGGCGCCGCAACGGCTGGCCCGGATCGCCTCCCTCGCGGACGACGTTCGCCAAGCCGAGGCGGCAGCCGCCGCGGACGGATACGTCACCACCACTGACGCCGCTGTCCTTGGCGTGGTCGACGAGTGGGTGACGATGATCGGCCGTCAGCTCGAGGAGAAACGCCTGATCGCCGTAGACACCGGTACCGCCGGGCTGATCGCGGATCTTGAACACGCTCGCGACGCGCTCGGCCGGATGGCGCAACGCGCTGGCGAACTCGGCGACCGGGTGACCGAACTCGAACAGGCCCAGGCGGACGTCGTGGCGATGAGCCACGCTGCCTCTGACGCGGACCGGAACCTGCATGAGGCGTTTGCGCAGAGCATCTACGCCGCGGTCTCCGGGAATGTCGATACGGGCAGGCAGGCGGTTGAGACCGCGGCCCGATCGATCATTAATGGCCGCGAAGCGCTCGACGGACGCGACCTGGGTGTCGCCGAGGCACGGCTCAAGGAGGCAGCCGAGGCGCAGGCCGAGGCTCAGTCCATATTCGGCGCGGTGACCGAACTGCTCGGGCGCGCCCAGAGGTTGCAGCAAAGTGTGCCGGACCGGCATCGGACCGTCGCCGCGAACGTGAGTTCACTGCAGAACCTGGTGGCCAGGCTCGGTTCGGCGGCCACAACCGGAATACGGCAGCAGGTCGCCGAGCTCGAGGCCGAACTCGGTTCGGTGGATGTCCAGAGCTCGCGACCGGACTGGATCGCGCTGAACCAACGTCTCGACTCGATCGAGGAGAAGACCACCAAGGCCACCAAAGAGGCCGAGAAGATCCGGCGCCGCGAGGAAGAACGCCAGCGCCGCGAACGTCAGCGCCGGCACGGCAGCAGCTACTCGCGATCATTCGGCAGCGGAGGAGGCTCCTCGCGCAGCCGCAGTCGCAGCTCGTCGTCTCGCAGCTCGTCGTCTCGCGGCGGCTCGTCGCGCCGCTCCAGCGGCGGCAGCCGGCGGGGAGGCTCGTCCCGCCGGTAACCGGCGATCAAGAGGTCGCCCGAACGAGGACGCGCCCTGCTGGCGCACCTATTCGCGCGGGTTCTAGAGCTGGGGGACCGGCGACCGATCCGGTGGCGGCAGCTCCTTGGTGAAGAAGCGGCTGATGTCTTCGTCGTTGTGCTGGCCGTAGGGGCTGGCGGGTGTATAGCCGCTGGAGGTGTACAGAGCTATCGCCTCCGGCTGTTTCACCCCCGCGGTCAGCACGATGCGCTTGTAGCCGGCGTCGGCTGCGCGCGCCTCGAGCTCTGCCAGCAGGCGCTTGGCGTGTCCGCCGCCGCGGTGGTCATGCGAGACGTACATCCGTTTGATCTCGGCGACGAGGTCGTCGTGCCGGCGGAATCCGCCCGTGGCGACCGGTTCGTTGCCCACGAACCCGACGAGGAACTGGCCGTGGGGTGGGGCGAACTCGTCGGGATCCACCGGGGCTTCGCGTTCGTCGCCGTAGCGCTCGATGTACTCCTGTTGCAGTTCATCCTCGAGGGCTCGGACGACAGGGTCCGAGTAGCGCAGCGGGCGTATAGTGACCTCCACTGCGCCGTTGTCGGCTCGAGAAGTGTCTCTCACACCAGATCTCCCGGTTTGACGGCAGGTTTGGGAAGCCTCAGACGGCGGATCTGCATAGCCCGCATCAAGGCGTAGAAGACGTGGCCGCGACGGTCGTCGTCGGGGAACCGCTTGCGGAACTCCCGCTTGACCCGGATGCCCAGGAACGTCATATCGACGAAGAGCATGATCATGACAACCAGCCAGACAGTCATCATCATCAACTGGATCTGCGGGATCGGGATGAAGTTGCCGAACAACACGATGAGGATGATCGGCAAGAAGAACTCGCCGACGCCGCGCCGGGAATCGACGTAGTCCCGCAGGAACTTTCGCTCCGGCCCTTGGTCGCGAGCGAGGAAGTATCGCTCGTCGCCGGATGCCATGGCCTGTCTGGCGCGTGAGCGCTGCGACTTGATGCGCTCGCGCTCCTTGCGCATGGCTTCGCGCTTGTTCAGCGGCGGGCGGACCCGTTCTTTTCGAGCCTGCTCGGCTTCGCTGCGTTTGGGCGTCGGGCGGCCCTTTGTCCCGGGTTGGCCGGGTTCGTTGTTGGCATCGTGACCACTGGCATCAGCCTTCGGCGACGCAGCGGTGTCGGTGCCGGTATCTGGTGTCTTGGATTCGGATCGACGACGGAACACACCTATAGGGTAGGTCAGGAACGCAACCTCCCCTGCCAACACGGGGCTTGACACCGTAGGCTAGGAGGCGAACGCTTCGCGTATCAGCCAATGACCCACGCTCGAGAAAGGGCTACCTGGCCACATGGGGATCCTCCAGCGAATGTCCATGATCTTCCGGGCCAAGGCCGAGAAAGCATTAGATCGCGCCGAGGACCCCCGGGAGACTCTCGATTACTCCTACAAGAAACAGCTCGACATGCTCCAGAAGGTGCGTCGTGGCGTGGCTGATGTTGCCACCAGCCGCAAGCGCATCGAGGTGCAGATGACGCAGTTGCAGCAACAGGCCGACAAACTTCAGCAGCAGGCCAAGAAGGCGCTGTCGTTGGGCCGGGAAGACCTGGCCCGGGAAGCGCTTGGCCGGCGCTCCGGCCTGGAGGGTCAGCTCAACGACCTCCGCACGCAGCACGAGGCGCTGCAGGGCGAGGAAGAGAAGCTCACCCTCGCCGCACAGCGCTTGCAGGCCAAGGTCGAGTCGTTCCGGACCAGGAAAGAGACGATCAAGGCCACCTACACCGCCGCCGAGGCCCAGACCCGGATCGGCGAGGCGTTCAGTGGCATCTCCGAGGAGATGGGCGACGTCGGCATGGCGGTGCAGCGTGCTGAGGACCGCACGGCAGAGCTGCAGGCGCGTTCCGGCGCCATTGACGAGCTGCTGGCATCCGGTGCCCTCGACGACGTCACCGGTACTCCCGGAGACGACATCAGCGCGGAGCTCGATCGGCTCTCCTCCACCGGTGATGTCGAGCTCGAACTCGCGAGGATGCGCCAGGAGATCAGCGGTGGCTCCAGCGAGACTCCGAAGGCGCTCGGCGGTGAGGCGAACGCGGCCGAAGCTGTCGAGGCCGACCGTGAGGAGGAGCAGCGGTGATTGTCCGCATCATGGGTGAGGGCCAGGTCCGGATCCCGGACGAGGCCTTCCCGGAACTGAACCGCCTGGACGACGAGCTCGGTGCGGCCATCGAGTCCGGCGACGACGACCGTTTCCGGGCCGCGCTCGTACGCCTGCTGACCGAGGTGCGCACGGTTGGTACGCCGGTGCGTGACGACGAGCTGGTCGACAGCGACTTGGTGCTGCCCTATGCCGAGGCTCATGTCGACGAGGTCAGCGCCCTGCTGACTGATGAGGGTCTGATCCCGCTCGATCCTCCGGCTCGCTGAGGCGAGTGTCCGGGAACGCCGTGGCGTGCTGCGGCGTTGAATTCAGCAGCACCGTACGCCCCAATCGACCAGGAGGAACACACGTTGGCACGCACGAGGTTCGCCCCGGATCGGGGGCTGACCACTCGCATGGTGGCGACCATGATCTTGTTGGCGCTGCTGTACGTGGTCATCGTGGCCGCTATCTCGGTGGCCTCCGGTGCGTGGATCCTGGGCATCCTGATCGGCCTGGGGGTGTTGTGGGCGCAGTGGTACTTCTCGGACAAGATGGCGCTGTCGGCCATGCGGGCCCGGGAGGTCTCGCCGTCGGAGGATCCCGCACTGCACGCCATGATTGATCGGCTGTGTGCGCTGGCTGACATGCCGAAGCCCAAGGTAGCGGTGGCTGACACAGACCTGCCGAACGCGTTTGCGGCCGGGCGCAGCCCGGACCGTGCGGTCGTCTGTGTCACCACCGGTATCCGGCGGCGGCTGAATGAGCGTGAGCTTGAGGCAGTGCTCTCTCATGAGCTGTCCCACGTGGCACACCGCGACGTTTTGGTTATGACCATCGCATCCGTCGTCGGCGTGATGGCCGGATTCATCACCCGCTACACGTTGTTCTTCAGCGCGGGCCGCAGCCGAGGCAACAACAACGGCGCGCCGGTCGTCCTCATCGTGCTGCTCATCGCTGCCGTGGTCTACTTCGTCAGTTTCCTGCTGACTCGGCTGTTGTCCCGGTACCGGGAGCTGGCGGCAGACCGCGCGGGCGCCATTCTGACTGGGCAGCCGTCGGCCCTGGCCAGCGCTCTCACCAAGATCTCCGGCGAGATGGCCAAGATCCCGGCCCGGGACCTGCGCGCCGCCGAGCCGTACAACGCATTCTTCTTCGTTCCGGCGCTTACCGGCAAGATGGATATTGCCGCATTGTTCGCCAGCCACCCTCGGCTGGAGCGCCGCCTTGAACAGCTCGACAAGATATCCGTTGAGCTCGGCCGGGAGTGATCACGGCTTATGGGATTCTGGAATGCGCTCTTCGGCCGGTCCAAGCAGGTCGAACCAAATCTTGACGCGCTGTTCGGGCTGCCTACGGCGGCTTTGACGCTCGAAGCTTCCGCGGAGATGCACCCCACGGGCGTCGGCGCCGTGTGTTTCCGGCAAGCCGAGGGTGGGCCCTTCGCACGCTTGAAGAGCGAGATCACCGAGTTGCTCGGTGGCGCTGAACCGGAAGAGATCAAAGACGACTACGGTTACACGTGGTTAGTCGTCAAACGCGCTCCGGACGACATGTCGGCGCTGTGCACCGATCTGCATTCGGTCAACTCCACTCTCGAAGCGGCCGGCTTCGGACCTTCGCTGCTATGCACCACTATCGGCTTGCGTTCCGACGACGCCCGCGGCTTGGCGCTGGTGTATCTGTACAAGCGGGGGACGTTCTACCCGTTCGCCCCGGTCGACAGCCGGGCCCAGCGTCGCGACAACGCGCTCGAGTTGCAGGTGCGAGCCCTGGTGGGCGGCGATCTGACGATCGAGCCCGATGTGAGCCGCTGGTTCCCCGTGTGGGGAGCCCCCGGCATCTGACCCCCTGTGGCCGCGGACGTCCCCCAGACAGGCGACCCACGGCCCTAGCCGGCCCTGGCAGGTGAGGTCTCCCGTCCAAACGGCCATCTCGCCCGGACAGGCAACCCAAGAGCAAAGCGGCTCGGGGAAATGGAGCCTCTCCATGGTGTGGCGGGCATCAGCGAGGGAGGCCGATGGCGAAGCCTCGCTCCGACCGAGTCTGCTGGGCAAGGAGAGGCTCCATTTCCCCGAGCCGCTTTCCGCCCCTGTGGGTTACTTGCTCTGGTCGTTACTCAGCCATTTCTCCGGGCGCATGCGCACGAGGATCGACACCTCGCCGAGGGAGCCATCGACGTAGGCGACAGCCTCGTCGTCGGGGAGATAGCGTCGCGTGATGGCCAGCGCCTGCTGGCGTGTGGGGGCCTCGCCGTTGCTCACCACCGGTCCCTCGACGGAGACGTACTTGTAGGGCGCCTGCTCGGTCTGGGCGACCAGCGTGAGCCGTCCGGCTTTGCTGATGAGCTGGTCCTTGATGCTGTCGCGGTGCATCCAGAGCAGGACGTCGCCTCCTGGCTCGTAGTCGTACCAGATGGGCACGGCCAGTGGAGCTCGCCCGTCGCGTTCCACGGCCAGCACTCCGACGTGGATGCCGGAGAGAAACGATTCACGCTCGGCGCTGGTCATGACAAACGACATGGGTGTGACTCCTTCAGCCTGAGAGAGTGGAAGACGGCGGCTCTATCGCGCCTGCTGTTGTTCTGGTGCCGGCCCTCAGGGCCGTACAACTCATCTGTACAACTCCCGGCAGAGTCCGCAGGATTCCCCGTCGATGTGATCGTGAGCAGATTTATGCGGTTCGCCGCCCCAATATGTCCCGATTTGGGGCGGCGGTGGCAACCAGAATCCGCTCACGATCACCGGGGAGGTGGCGGGATTTTGTGGGGCGACGCTAGTTTCTGACGGCTCCGGCGGACAGACCCTGAATGAGGTAACGCTGCGCCAACGCGAACAGCACCACGACGGGCACCACGGCGAGCACACCGGCGGCCAGAATGCCGCCCCAGTTCTGTGCGCCCATGCTCTCCAATACCTGGGCGATACCGATCTGCACCGTGCGGGTACTGGAGGAGCTGGTCATGATCAGCGCGTATTGGTAGTCGTTCCACGCGAGGATGAAGGCGTAGAGGCCGACGGCCACCAGGCCAGGCTTGGTTAGCGGCAGGATGACGCTCACCAGCGTCCGCAGCCGCCCCGCGCCGGTGACACGTTCACGGCAGCGACGTGGTTCCGCACCGACTCAACGGCATCACAGGCGATCATGTGGGCCTACGGTGTTGGCTCCGGTGCACCTCAGTGGTGGATTCGCGTGGAGCCTGGTTCGGACCGGTTGCGGGCGCTGGTGGATACCGGCTCCGGATCCCGGTCGTTGGTTGCTGCTGGGAACCTCGCCGACGGCGACTGGCACCATGTCGCGCTGACCCGTTCGGACGAGAGCGTCGTGCTGTATATCGACGGTGCGGCGGTGGCCACGGCAGAGAATCTCGCCGGATCGACGTCGGCCGGCGCGCAGCGCGGTGTCTACGTCGGGCAGCGGCCGGACGGCGTGAACCCGCTGGTCGGGGCGGTGGGCGAGGTGTATCTGTACGACCGCGCGCTCTCCGCCGAGGATGTAGCGGCGTTGGCCAGCGACAACGGCGCGGCCGAGGGCGGCCAGGTGCTGCACCTGGCTCTCGAGGAGCTGATCCGCGGCCTGCCGCGCTAGACGTCGCGCGGCTATGGCTGCCTTCGATACCAAGAACTGCACGGCGCAGCCGTGTGGAACGGTTCAAACGTCGTTCTTGGTATCGAAGTCGGCGGCCCGGGCAGATGCCGTCAACATATGTTGACGGCCACGGCTGCGTCAGCATATGCTGACGGTTGAGCGGGTCCCAGGAGACCCCGGCGGCACAGCCCTGCAGGAGGTCGGAGATGTCAGGCATTGAGTGGCGGAAGAGAACGGTCACATCCAACGGTGTGTCGCTCGCGGTCCGGGAAAGCAGTGGCGAAGGCCCTGCCGTCATATTTCTGACCGGTTTGGGGACCCCGCAAAGTGTGTGGAGTCGGGTGGCTGAGCGGATCAGCGGAGAACACCGGGTGATCACGTTCGACTACCGTGGACACGGCCGATCGGGGGTCGCGGGAGAGTATTCGTTCGACCTGCTTCTCGACGACGTGTCGGCGGTCCTCGACGCTACTGATGCGCGAAATCCGTTGCTGTGCGGCTGGTCCTTAGGTGCCGACCTCGCGGTCTGGCATGCTGCCGGCCATTCGGACGTACACCACGTGATCGCCCTGGACGGCGGCATTCCGGCCGAGCCTGTCGCCGCGGAGGCAGACTGGATGGATAGTTGGAGGGCCCGGCTGCTGGGTGGACTGGCGCGGATGTTCGGAGCCGGAGTGCGGATGAGCACGGGGGAGCTACTTGCGCTGACCGACGAACTCCACGAGCGGCGCCGCTCCATCCTGGACGCGTATGCGCGGGTGTCGTGCCCCGTGGAGGTTGTCCTTGCGGAAACGCCGAACGATGCGGTCGCGGCCGGGCGGACCGAGGGGGGCACTGGGCAGGTGAGCGACGAGACTTGGCGGGCCGGTGCGCACCGCCTGGCCGCCGCCTACCCGAATGTGCCGATCCGCTGGCTGGAGAGCGATCACGCCATGCCGATCCGGGTGCCTCATCGGATTGCTGACCTGATCGCCGGCGCTTTTCACCCGCAGCAGCCAGGTGGGGACTGAACGGCATCATCCCGGTGGGCTCGGCGAGCTATCCACACGGCTCCGGTACACGGAGCCTTGCCTTATACAGCAGACTCGCTGCTCCGCGTCATCGGGGGAGACATTATCTGCCGGAGCGCCTACGACCCTCTGAGCAGGAAGCCCTTGCCGCCGTACTTGCGGTGTGCCGACTGCTTGGAGACGCCGAGGGCCTCCGCGATCTGCGCCCACGACGCGCCGTCGTTGCGGGCACGGCGGACGAGGACCGCTTCGCGGCGCTGAACCTCGCGGCGGAGTTCAGCCAGCGCACGCAACGAGTCGATCGCCCGAGGGCTGTCGGCTGCCTTGAGCAACTCGTGCAGGCTCTCGTCCGTCATAATGCCCAATCTACCGCCGCTCGTCGCGCGGCTACGGCTGCCTTCGATACCAAGAACTGCACGGCGGAGCCGTGTGGAACGGTTCAAACGTCGTTCTTGGTATCGAAGTCGGAGCCTGCCTCAGTCTTTGGCGGGGCTGATGCCGGGAAGGGCCAGCATCCGGTCCAGAGCCACACCGGCCCAGTGGGCGGTGTCGGGGTCGACCTGGATGCGGTTGACCACACGGCCCTCGACCAGGCTCTCCATGGCCCAGACCAGGTGGGGCAGATCGATCCGGTTCATGGTGGAGCAGAAACACACATTGCGGTCGAGGAAGACCACGTTCTTGTCCGGGTGCCGGTCAGCCAGCCGCTTGACCAGGTTCAGCTCGGTGCCCACGGCCCACGCCGAGCCGGACGGAGCCTCGTCGATGGTCTTGATGATGTACTCCGTGGACCCGATGTAGTCGGCTTGTGTGACTACCTCGTACTTGCACTCCGGGTGCACCAGCACATTCACACCAGGCACCCGTTCGCGTACTTCACGCACCGAATCAGCCGTAAAACGACCGTGCACGGAGCAGTGTCCCTTCCACAGCAAGATCCGCGCGTTGCGGAGTTCTTCGTCGGTGACGCCGAAACCGGGCTGGTGCGGGTCGATGACGATGCAGTCTTCGAGAGAGAACCCCATCTGCAGCACGGCGGTGTTGCGGCCCAGGTGCTGGTCGGGGAAGAACAAGACCTTCTCGCCCTGTTCAAACGCCCATTCCAGGGCGCGCTGGGCGTTGCTGGATGTGCACACCGCACCGCCGTTGCGCCCGACGAACGCCTTGATGTCGGCGGAGGAGTTCATGTACGTGACGGGGACGGTCGACGACGCGACACCCGCGTCGGCCAGCCGGGCCCACGCGTCCTCCACCTGCAAGATCCGCGCCATGTCTGCCATCGAGCAGCCAGCGGCGAGATCGGGCAGGATGACCTGCTGGTGGTCGCCGGTCAGGATGTCGGCGGACTCGGCCATGAAATGCACGCCGCAGAAGATGATGAACTCGGCCTCCGGCCGGGCGGCGGCGTCCCGGGCCAGCTTGAAGGAGTCGCCGCTGACGTCGGCGAACTGGATGACCTCGTCGCGCTGATAATGGTGGCCGAGCAGGAACGCCCGCTCGCCGAGCGCCTCCCTGGCCTTGCGAGCCCGGTCGACCAGATCGGGGTCGCTCGCGGAGGGCAGGTCACCCGGACACTCCACGCCGCGTTCGGTGGAGGGGTCAGCGCCGCGGCCCAGCAGAAGCAGGGGCAACGGAGCAGCGCTCTGTGGATCGGTGACGGTCACGGGTCGACGCCTCACTTTCACGGGCTGATGCCTCTACATAGTCCCATAGAGATAACCACGCCAACGGTGGCAGACTTCCCAATGTGATGACTGCCATGCTCGCGGCTCTCGTGTTCGTCGCCGTCGCGGCGGCGTTCGGGTTCGCGTCGTCCGCCCAGCGACGCGCCGAAGAACTCCAGCGCCGGGCCGAAGCGCTGGCCGAGCACAACCACCGGCTGGAGCGTGCCCTCGGCGTGGCTGAGCAGTCCTTGCGCTCGCTTTCGCACGACACCCGGCTGGATGCTGGGATGGCCGTACAGATCGACTCCGCTATCGAGGACATCCGGCGAGCCGCGCGCGGCGACGACACCGGCCTCGACCGCTGATGCGGCTTGTATTGCCCCGACACGTGGCGTCTCTCCTTGCCCAGCAGACTCGGTCGGGGGAGAGGCTTCGCCATCGACCTCCCTCGCTGATGCCCACCACGCCATGGAGAGACTCCACGTGCCGGGCCTCTAGGCGGGTTCGCGGTCGACCGAGTAGCCGTTCTTCCAGATCGCCGTGATGTCGTAAGTACCGATGACGTCGTCGACGGACGTAGCGTTCATCAACACCAGGTCCGCGCGGAGACCGGGAGCGATCCGGCCACGGTCAGTGAGCCCGAGCAGGTCGGCCGGGGCGGACGTGGCCGCGGCCAGCGCGGCCTCGGCGGGAAGGCCCGCGGCGGCCAGAAGCTGCATCTCGTGCAGGGTACTCACACCGGAAATGGTCCCCGGGTTGGTCAGATCGGTACCGGCCAGCACGGGCACCCCGGCTTCGTACATGGCCGTCGCCGGGAGCGTGGACGAGTGCGTCGACGCCGGCTGCCACCGCGATTGCGGCATGGGCACACGTGGCCACATGGGCCACGGCCAGAACGCCATGGTCATGTGCCGCGGCGACGACTGCCTCGACCTGTTCGGGTGTCAGCGTGTTGAGTGAGCCGCCATACAGTCCGCCGTCCTCGATGACGAGTTTGATGTAGTCGGAGCCTTTGTCGAGGCGGTTGGCCACGAAGCCAGGGATGTCCGTATCCGCGTCGACGGTGGGGATCTCACCGAATTGGGTGCCGTGGCCTTCGGGAGCGGTGACCAGTATCCCTGCTGTCCACACGTCCGCGCCTTTCGGCTGGGTCATCGACGTCCGGTCTGCACGGAAGCTGCTGGCCACGGGGCCGAACATCTCGAACATCGTGGTGGTGCCGAAACGCAGTGCCGGACGGGACAATCGGGTGGCAATGTGCACATGGGCGTCGATGAGTCCGGGCAGCAGGACCCGGCCTTTCGCATCGAGAACCTCGACACCGGCGCTCGGCGGACCTGTGATGATCTCGTCGAGGAGCCCGTCGCGGACCACGACCGTGTCCGCGTCGAGTACACGCTCACCGTCGAAGACGACGGCGTTGGTCACGGCGAAATTCGTCGTATCAGGTTCGGTGGGAGCAGCCGGTGTGGGCGGGGAGCCGCCGGTCTCGGCACCGGATGAACACGCGCCGATCGCCGGCACCGACAGACCGGCCAGAGCGGCACCCAGGAGGTTCCGGCGGGTCATCTGACACATAAGAACCGACCTCCGCTGCATCCGATGCGAGATGATCTCAGGATATGGGCCGGTGCTGACAGTGTGTCGCGCCGCCCGCGCATCAGCCGAAAGGGACCGAGGGGATGTACGGCATCGGTGGGCGCATGTGCCGGAAGGCGAGAAATCCGTCCTGCTCGATGCGTAGACCCGCCGCCAGGCCGACGTCCAGCGCCCACTCCTGCTCAGATGTGAGATAACGCACCTTGACCTCTTCGCCCGGTGGGATCTGGGCCAGGGCGGCCCACATCAGCCGCTGAGCGACGGCGCGGCTGGTCGCGGCCAGTGGCCCGATGGTGGCCCGGTCCAGGTAGGCATAGCCGGAGCCGTTCATGATGTCGCAGATCAGCAGCGGGCCGTAGCTGGCCATGATGGCGTGGTCCGGGCGGTGGGTTGCGTCCCGGGCCCGGCGGTCCACGGAGTCGACGAGGTCGAGATCCGACTCGCCGGCCAGCCGGACGCCGCGCACATCCGGCACGACGTCGCCGGTGACGACGCCGGTGAGGCACATGGTGGGATGCAGGTTGAAACCCGCGTTCCGGTACAGACGCAGCGCTCCGGGGTGGGGCATCGCGCAGAGCATCCCGCGCAGGCACCCCTGGCTGTAGCCGACGGCCGCGTCGAGCAGCGCCTTGCCCGCACCGCGGCCTTG
The DNA here is from genome assembly GCF_010122465.1 of Phytoactinopolyspora mesophila. Lineage (NCBI taxonomy): Bacteria > Bacillati > Actinomycetota > Actinomycetes > Jiangellales > Jiangellaceae > Phytoactinopolyspora > Phytoactinopolyspora mesophila. The sequence goes on from NZ_WLZY01000002.1 coordinate 718,808, forward strand.
ATGATCAGGGTCGATGGCGAAAGTCGACAGCACCCAGAGTTTGTCCCGGCGCAGCGAGGCCGCCACCCCGATCACCCCCGAATCGTTTTCGGCCACCCAGCAGCCGTCTCGGTCGACCGCGAGAATATGCGCCAGCCGGCCCGTCCAGCGCTGTTTGGCCAGCGCGGAGCGCGGCGGCCCGTCCGGCGCGAAAGCGCGTGCGGTGACGCGTTCGGCGGCATCGATGTCGTCGGCTCTCATCGGTCGGATGCGCATGAGGCAGACTCTGCCGTATGCGCATCCTCGTTGCACCTGACAAATTCGCCGGCACTCTCAGCGCCGTGGAAGCGGCTGACGCCATAGCCGAAGGCTGGTCACGGACCGATCCGGAAGCTGACGTCGTCACGGTTCCGATGGCAGACGGCGGACCGGGGTTCATCGAGGTCCTGCACGCGAGCCTGGGCGGTGAACTGCTGGCAGTGACTGTGCGCGGGCCGCTCGGGGACCCGGTACCGGCGGCGGTACTGAAAGTGGGGGAGACGGCCTACATCGAATCCGCACAGGCATGTGGGTTGGTCTTTCTGCCCACCGAGGCGGATGGTCGTACGCCTCGCCCCGGGGTGGCGGCGCAAGCTTCGACGTACGGCGTCGGTGAGCTGATCGCGGCGGCGATCGATGCCGGGGCGCGGCGTGTCGTCATCGGCCTCGGCGGCTCGGGCACCAACGACGCCGGGGCGGGCATGCTGGCCGCGCTTGGCGCGTCGTCGGAACCGGTCAAGGCGATGACGTCCGGCCCGGAGGGTTTGGCTCACGTGGCGTCGGTCGACGTCGAGCCCGCACGGGAGAGACTGGCGGGCGTCGAGCTGGTCGCGGCTTCGGACGTGGACAACCCGCTGCTCGGGCTGCGGGGGGCGACCAACGTGTTCGGAGAACAGAAAGGCTTCGTCGGCGACGACGCCAAACTGGCCGCCGACGCCGCACTGACCACGTTCGCCGAAGCAGCCGGGCGCAAAGTCGCTGACGCCAAGGGGGCGGGCGCGGCTGGAGGGCTGGGATACGGGATCCTGCTGGTCGGCGGGCGTCGGGAACCCGGCTTCGCCACGGTGGCGGCAGCGGTGGGCCTTCCGGACTTGGTAGCCACATCCGACGTGGTGGTGACCGGTGAGGGCAAATTGGACTGGCAATCGATGAACGGCAAGGTTCCGGTCGGAGTAGCCGGATTGGCCGGCTCGGCGTTGCGTCCGTGCATCGCGATGGCCGGAGCCGTCCAGGTTGGCAACCGTGAACTGCGCGCCAACGGGATCGAGGCGGCGTACTCGCTGGTCGACATCGTGGGCACGGAGGAGTCGTTCGCGCATCCGGCCCGTAGCCTGGCGGCCGTGGCCGAGCGGGTGGCGAAGACCTGGAGCCGGCGCTGAGCGGTGCTGTGCGGCGTTGTGACTCGCGACATGGCGGCCGAGACGCCCATCTTGCGTAAACTGGCAGCTACGGCTTGGAATGAGATCCCGGTCGCGCACGTTAGACCTACAGACGCAGTCCACATATTTCGTCAGGAGAACAACGATGACGGTTCAGGAACAGACCGCCAGCGACGTCGTGCTCACAGAGGACGCGGCCTCCAAGGTCAAAGCTCTCCTCGAGCAAGAAGGGCGGGACGACCTCCAACTGCGTATCGCTGTGCAGCCGGGCGGCTGCTCTGGTCTGCGCTACCAGCTGTTCTTCGATGAGCGCTCGCTTGACGGCGACATCGTTCAGGACTTCAGCGGGGTCAACCTCGTGGTGGACCGGATGAGCGCTCCGTACCTGATGGGTGCCACGGTCGACTTCGTCGACACGATCGAGAAGCAGGGCTTCACCATCGACAACCCCAGTGCCACGGCCTCGTGCGCCTGTGGCGACTCGTTCCACTAGCACTGCCTGAGTCAGCCCGCCGGCACGGCCCTGCGCCCACCTAAATGATCATGTTTGGTGGGTTTCCTCGTGCAACACCATGCCTGCAGGCTTGTTGACGCTCGAAAGAACCCACCAAACATGATCATTTAGGTGGGGGTGCGGTGGCGAAGCCGTTAGTGGGTGCGCCGGACCAGGTACGAGGGCGAAGATTCCTCGGGTTCGCCTGGCCCGGCGTATTCGTGACGGCGCATCCGGCACCACGCCGGCACATCCGTGGCCGCGGCGGGATCGTCGGCGATGACCCGAATCAGCCCGTCAACGGGGACGTCACTGATCCGCTTGGCCAGCTCGATGATGGGTAACGGGCATCTCATACCCCGGCAGTCGAGCACCAGATCACTCATCTACCCCTCCAGTCACACGCCGGCTTCAGTGCGGAGCCGAGCCACTACGCCGGGCACAACGCTGAGGAACCGGTCGACGTCCTCGGCGGTGCTGTCCCGCGTCAGTGAGACGCGAACGTTGCCGTGCGTCAGAACCCCCATCGCTTCGAGAACGTGGCTGGGCCGCAGCGTGCTCGCCGTGCACGACGAGCCGCTCGACACCGCGAAACCCTCCCTGTCCAGCTCGGTGACCAATGCCTCACCGTTCGCGTATAAGCAGGAGAAGGTCACCAGGTGGGGGAGACGCTCGACCGGATGCCCGACCACTTCCACGTCCGGGACACGGGCCGGGATCTCCCGGCGGATCCGCTCGACGAGGTCCCGGTGCCGGGCGGCCAGCTGTTCGGCCTCTTCGGCTCTGGCCCGTAGCGCCGCCGCGGCGGCCAGCACGGCGGGTATGTTCTCGAAGCCGGGAACCCGGCCGTTCTCGCGCTCGTCCTCGGGCAACGCTGAGCGCCAGCGGCTATCGCGCCGGACGGCCAGGACGCCGACGCCTGGCGGGCCGCCCCATTTGTGGGCACTGGCAGCTAGTACCGACCAGCCGCCTGGAGTTGGCGTCCTTCCGACACTCTGGGCGGCATCGACGAACAGCGGCACACCGTGCTCACGGCAGGCCTCGGCGACCTCGGCTACCGGTTGCACGGTGCCGACCTCGTGGTTGGCGGACTGCAGGCACGCCAGCGCCGTGTCTGGGCGTAGTGCCGCTGCGAACTCGGCGGGGTCGACCCGGCCGTGCTGGTCCACGCTCACACGACTGGTGGCGGTGTGCAGAACGGAAGAGTGCTCGACCGCCGAGGCGACCACCTCGTGCCCCACTCTGCGTCGAGCGTGCATCGTGCCCAGCATGCCGAGATGGACCGCCTGCGTGCCGCTGGAGGTGAAGGAGACCTCATCGGGGCGGGCTCCCACGACGGACGCCACGATTTCGCGAGCATTGTCAAGCAGCAGCTTCGCACGTCGCGCGGAGCCGTAGAGCCGCGCCGGATCGAACCAGCCTTGGTCGAGAGCATCCATCCACACCTCGCGCGCAGCGGGATGCAGTGGTTCGGTCGAAGCGGCGTCGAAGTAACCTGAAACACTGGCCGCCGGCTCGTCGTCACGCGGAGTACCCACGACACGTACGGTAACCGTAGACCTCCTCGGAGATCGCCAGCGCGTAACCGCTAAGGTGGGCGACGACAACAGAAGCTTGCCTTGGGCGTTCCATGCCGGTTGCCGGATGGGCGCTCGTATCAAGGTGAGTGCCATGCATGGAAGGGCGCCTCGTGGGTCACGATGAAAGAGTTCGCCCGGTGCGTCGCAGGGTCAAGGCTGCGGCCGCCGCGGTTGCCTCGGTATTGGCACTGAGTGGCTGTGCCGCGGACGCTTCCGGTCAGTGGCAGCGCATGGGGCTGCCCGAGGGCGCCACTGAGGAAGCGCCGCTGATCGGGGACCTCTGGGTTGGGTCCTGGGTCGCCGCGCTGGTGATAGGTGTGCTGGTGTGGGGGCTGATCCTCTGGGCCGCGATCGCGTATCGCAAGCGCAACGACGAGATGCCCGCCCAGACGCGATTCAACATCCCGATCGAGTTCTTGTACACGGTGACGCCGTTGATCGTCATCGGTGTGCTCTTCTACTTCACCATGCAGCACCAGGACGAGATCCTCGCCGAACCCGAGTCTCCGGACTTGACGGTGGAGGTCATCGGGCAGCAGTGGTCCTGGACGTTCAACTACGTCGACGAAGATGTCTACGACATCGGGACCACCACGGAGATCCCCACTCTCTACTTGCCGGTCGATGAGACGGTCCGCTTCGAGCTGAACTCGCCGGATGTCATCCACTCATTCTGGGTGCCGCAGTTCTACATGAAGATGGACGTCGTTCCAGGGCGCACCAACAGCTTCCACGTCACACCGAACCAATTGGGCACCTTCGCGGGTAAGTGCGCTGAGTTCTGTGGCGCGTACCACTCGCGGATGCTGTTCAACGTCGAGGTCGTCCCGGCCGAGGAGTATGCCGCTCAGATGGATAACCTGCGCGAGGCCGGTCAGACCGGACAGATAGATGCGCCGCTGCGAGGCGCGTACTCGGAGAGGCCGCTCAACGAGGCCGGGAGTGAAGAGTGACCACATACGTCGAGCCCACTACCGAGGGCGCGCCTCAGCCGCGGCAGTCGGCGCACCGCAAGGGCAACGTCGTCGTCCGGTGGCTTACGTCCACCGACCACAAGGTGATCGGGTACATGTACCTGATGGCGTCGTTCGGGTTCTTCCTGATCGGCGGCGTGCTCGCCCTGCTGATGCGCTTGGAGCTGTTCTCGCCCGGCACGCAGGTGATGAGTGACAGCTTCTTCAACCAGCTGTTCACCATGCACGGCACCATCATGCTGCTGCTGTTCGCCACCCCTTTGTTCATCGGCTTCGGCAACATCATGGTGCCGCTGCAGATCGGCGCACCGGATGTCGCCTTTCCCCGACTGAATATGTTCAGCTTCTATCTGTTCGTGTTCGGCGGGCTGATCGTGGTGGCCGGCTTCCTGACGCCGGGTGGTGCAGCCGACTTCGGCTGGTTCGCCTACACCCCGCTGTCCAACTCGCTTTACAGTCCGTCCGCGGGTGGCGACCTCTGGGTAGCGGGTCTGGCGATGAGCGGTTTCGGCACCATCTTTGGTGGCGTCAACTTCATCACCACCATCGTGTGTATGCGCGCGCCCGGCATGACGATGTTCCGGATGCCGATCTTCACCTGGAATATCCTGGTGACCAGCATCCTTGTGATCATCGCCTTCCCGCTGCTGGCGGCCGCGCTGTTCGCCCTGTTCGCCGACCGTAACTTCGGCGCGAACATCTTCGACCCATCGGCCGGTGGTGCGATCCTCTGGCAGCACCTCTTCTGGTTCTTCGGTCATCCAGAGGTCTATATCATCGCGCTGCCGTTCTTCGGCATCATCACCGAGATCATCCCGGTGTTCAGCCGAAAACCGATCTTCGGTTACAAGGGACTGGTGCTGGCCACACTGTCGATCGCGGCGCTGTCCGTCACTGTGTGGGCTCACCACATGTACGTGACAGGTGCGGTGAACTTGCCCTTCTTCGCCGCTATGACCATGTTGATCGCGGTGCCCACCGGTCTGAAGTTCTTCGCGTGGATCGGCACTATGTGGCGAGGCTCGGTGACCTTCGAAACGCCGATGCTCTTCTCACTCGGCTTCCTGGTGACCTTCCTGCTCGGTGGCCTGACCGGCGTCATTCTGGCCTCACCGCCCCTCGACTTCCATGTGTCCGACTCGTACTTCGTCGTGGCGCACTTCCACTATGTGGTCTTCGGCACGGTCGTGTTCGCGATGTTCGCCGGCTTCTACTTCTGGTGGCCGAAATGGACCGGCCGTATGCTCGACGAGCGTCTGGGCAAGATCCATTTCTGGACGCTGTTCATCGGTTTCCACACCACGTTCCTGGTGCAGCACTGGCTGGGTGTGGACGGCATGCCCCGGCGCTACGCCGACTATCTACCCGAAGACGGCTTCACGGGACTCAACCAGATATCGACTGTGGGGGCGTTCTTGCTCGGAGTCTCCACGCTGCCGTTCCTCTGGAACGTGTGGAAGTCTCGCTTGTCACCCAAGGTGGCCGTCGACGACCCCTGGGGCTGGGGGCAGTCTCTCGAGTGGGCGACCTCGTCGCCACCGCCGAGGCACAACTTCACTTCGCTACCGCGAATCCGCAGTGAGCGTCCAGCCTTCGACTTGAAGTACCCCGAAGCCGCCTCTGAGTCGCAGCTGAAACCGGCGTCCAGTGGGGTGATGACCGAGGTATTCGGTCCGCCTGACGTTCAGTTGGCCGGTGAGATGGGCACTCCGGACGAGCCGGTCCAATCGCCCGAGGATGATCAGCGCGACGAGAACGAAAAGCGGGAGGGCGAGCAGTGAAAATCGAGGCGCTGATCTTCGTTATTGTCGCCATCTTCCTGGCGGTCGTCACACCGATCTATTGGCTGCTGTCCAACGATCCCACGGGAACGACGGCGTTGACGCTGACGTTCGGCCTTGGTGCGATGATCGCCTTCTACTTCATGCTGTTGGCGCGCAGAATGGGGCCGCGGCCAGAAGACCGTCATGACGGTGAGATCGAGGAGCTGGCCGGCGAGTACGGATTCTTCAGTCCGCACTCGTGGTGGCCGCTGATGGGTGGCGCGGCGGCCACGGTCGTGTTTGTCGGGCTGGTGTTTGCCTGGTTCATCTTCATCATCGGAGCGGCGTTGGCTGCTATCGCGGTGATCGGCTGGGTCTTCGAGTACTACCGGGGCGAGCACGCTCACTAGAACCGCAGGGCGGGCTCGGACGAGCTGGCCCCAGGTTTTGTAGTTCGCCGGGTTGTTCCCTCTCACCTCGCGCGGGACATGCAGGTCCCGTGCGAGGTGCTTTTTCTAGCACTCCTCAGGTCGGTTCGCGGGAGCGCCGATTGGTTAGCCTCGGGAAGTATGAAGCCGCGAAGCTACCAGTTCGGGTCTGTGTGGGTCGTTGCCGTCCCGCTGAGTCGGTGTTGGGATTTCCTCACGTCGCCTGGCCAACGGTGGTTCGACTGGTGGCCGCGGCTGCGGGAGATCGAGATACAACGCACGAGTCGCCTGGTTGGCAGCCGCGCTGTGTGTACGTGGAAGAGCCCACTCGGCTACCGGCTGCGGACCTCGTTGCTCGTCACCGAAGTAGTGGAAGGCACGCGAGTTCGGATGGCGGCCGGCGGCGACCTGACCGGACTAGCCGAAGTCGCACTTTCGGAGCTGCCCGGCGGCGGCACCCGGATCGACGTGACGTGGTGGGTGCATACGACGCGTACCTGGATGAATCTCCTCGCACCCGCGCTACGGCCTCTGTTCCTCTTGGGTCACCGGGCGGTGATGCGCGGTGGCGAGCGAGGGCTGCGACAGGCTCTGGCGGCCGAATCACCCGGTTGAGATCCCGCCCGGGCTCAAAGATAGCCCCATAGCGAGGCACGGGGGAGCGGAAGCCGACCGTGTGCGCCCTGGCTCTGGAATGGTCGCGGTAAGCCGCCCCGGGGCCCGTCCGGCCGTCCCCGGAAAAGCCGAGAGGCCGTGACCCCTTTTTAACAGGGCACGGCCTCTCGAGCTTCTCAGGGCTTATTGCTGTCCGGAGATGATGTTCTCCGAGGCTTCGTCGTCAGCCATCTCGAGTTCGCCATGTGCGTGGTGGCTGTGCTCGAGCTCCTCGGCCGTCGGCTTCGGAATGACATCGCCGAAGTAGAACCGGGAGATCTGCGCCCGTCGACGCTCCTTCTTGTAATCCGGGTTCGGAATACCCTGTGCATCCGTGGCCGGACCGGGTTCGTAGACAACGTCGCGCTCGTGGGCGGTCAGCGTGAAGGCGGTGGCTTGATCGAGCGGGACGTGCCGCTCGGTGAACTCACCGTCCGGGCTGACCATGATGATGCCCGACTCACGTCCGTGCAGCACCTTCTCCCTGTCTCGACGTTGCAGGCCGAGGCAGATCCGTTTGGTGATCCAGAACGCTATGGGCGGCATGACAATCACGCTGACCTGCAAGAATCTCGACACCCAGTTGACCGGGATATTCAACGTCGTGGCGAAGAAGTCGTTTCCGCCAGCGATCCACAGAAGGATGTAGAAGACGATGAACGCGACGCCGAGCGAGGTGCGAACCGGAACGTTGCGCGGCCGGTCGAGAGTGTGGTGCTCGCGGTTGTCACCGGTGATCTTCCGCTCGATCCATGGATACAGTGCGAAGGCCGTCAGGATAACGCCGGGCAGGATGATCGCGGGTAGTAGAACGCTGGGTGCGAAGTAGTACCCGAAGATCCCTATCTCCCAGGGCGGCATCAGCCGCAATCCACCGTCGAGGAACCCGATATACCAGTCTGGCTGGACACCCGCCGTGACCTGCGATGGATCGTATGGACCGTAGAACCACAATGGGTTGATCTGGATCGTCGCCGACATCAAGAAGATGAAGCCGAAGACGATGAACATGAACCCGCCGGCCTTGGTCATGTAGATCGGGAAGAACGGGTAACCGACGACGTTCTTGTTGCTCTTGCCAGGACCGGCCCACTGGGTGTGCTTCTGGAACCAGATCAACAGCAAATGCAGAGTGACCAAGGCGACGATCAGACCGGGTACCAGCAAGATGTGGATCGCGTAGAACCGGGAGATGATGTCTTCGCCCGGATACTCCCCGCCGAAGAGGAAGTATGAAAGATAGGTCCCGATCACCGGCATGGCTAGTACGCCACCCTCGATGATCCGGAGCCCGGTGCCGGAGAGCAGGTCGTCCGGGAGCGAGTAGCCGGTGAAGCCGTTGAGCGCCCCCAGCACCAGAAGTGTGAGGCCGACCAGCCAGTTGATCTCGCGCGGCTTGCGGAACGCGCCGGTGAAGAACACCCGGAGCATATGGACCGACATGGCGGCGACGAATACGAGGGTGCCCCAGTGGTGCACCTGACGCATCAGCAGACCACCACGGACCTCGAACGAGATCTCGAGGGTCGAGGCGTACGCTTCGGACATGCCGATGCCGCGCATCGGCACGTAGGCGCCCTCATAGGTGATGTGCGCCATCGAGGGCTTGAACCACAAGGTGAGGAAAACACCGGACAGAAGCACCAGGATCAAGCTGAACAGGGCGATCTCGCCGAGCAGGAACGACCAATGGTCGGGGAAGACCTTGCGTAGGTTCCGCTTCAGCCAGTTATTCGACCTGACCCGATCATCGACGAATCCGACGACCTTGCCAGCGCCTTTGACCACTGCGTTGTTGCTGGTGCTCACGTCCGCGGGCGTGCTGGTGGTGGTGCTCATGATCTACCGCGCTCCCAGTATGTCGGCCCGACCGGCTCCGTGAAGTCGCTCTGCGCGACCAAAAATCCTTCGTCGTCGACCGCGATCGGCAGCTGAGGTAGCGGCCGGGTAGCCGGGCCGAAGATGACCTTGCCGTTGTCGGCGAGGTCGAAGGTCGACTGGTGACAGGGACAGAGCATGTGATGGGTGGTCCGCTCGTACAAGCTGATGGGACAGCCTGTGTGAGTACAGATCTTGGAGTAGGCGATGATGCCGTCGACGTGCCAGTTGTCGCGGCCCTCCGCGGGGGACAGCTCGTCCGGCAGCATCCTGATCAGCATGACCGGGGACTTGGCGCGCTCGTTGATACGTGCGGGGCCGTGGTCCGGCAGATCCTGATAGGTGGCGGGCATGACGTTGACCAGTTGGCCCAGCTCGAGCTCGGAAGCGCGGATCGGCTGGAAGGTGACGTCGGTCAGCAGCCTGACGCCTTCGGCCCAGACGGTGTTCTCCTTGGTGTCACCGGGCAACGGGCCGAGGTCGCGAAGTAGCACGATGGCCGGCAACGGCAGCAGGGCCAGCGCGCCGAGCAGCGAGTTCCGGATCATCTTGCGCCGGCCGAAGCCGGTCTCCTCGGTGCCGAGGTTGAAGTCGGCGAGCGAGTCGTTTCTGGCTTCCACCGGGCTGTGGAGCGGCTTGCGCTTCTCCGCGAACTCCGGGCTGGTCATGAGTGCACGCGACCACTGCACGGCGCCCACGCCGATGAGCAGCAGTGCCAGCCCGAGGGTCATTCCGAGGGCGAAGTTGCTGACCTGGACGTCGCCGACATTGCTGACGCCTTCGGGCGTCTCGATCTCGAAAGCCACATAGGCGACGATCGAGGCGATGATGAGCACCGAGGCGAGACCGAACATACCGGCAACCTGCCGTTCGGCCCGCCGCTGAGCTTTGGCGTCGACGTCGGTCAGCCGTGGTCCGGGGTCATGCATGCCCGGATCCGGAATGGGATCACCCGCTGGTGCGTGATGCTCCACCTCACCGGATTGCTCGGGGTGGTCGACCGGGTAACTCATGTCCTCACTCTTCGATGTAGTCATGACGACGACCTCCTGGCTGCCGCCGACCTGGTAACGATCCAGGCAGCGAAGCCGATGAGTCCGGCGAGACCGACGAGCCAGGCCCAGAGGCCTTCGGAGACCGGACCGACCCGGCCGATGCCGAGACCGCCGGGGTTGGGCTCGTTCTCGACCGAGTGCAGGAAGGCGATGATGTCGCGCTTGTCCTCGGGCACGAGAAGCTCGTCGTTGAACACCGGCATCGCTTGGGGGCCAGTAAGCATGGCCTCGTAGACGTGCTTGGGGTCGACGCCGGTCAGCATGGGCGCCTCCTGGCCGTACGTGAGCGCACCGCCCTGCCCGGAGGTGTTGTGGCACTGGGCGCAGTTGGTGCGGAAGAGCAGGCCACCGCGGGCGATGTCCACTCCATCGGCCTCAGGGTCGATGATGTCGCCCTCGGGAATCTCCGGGCCCGGAGCCAGCGAGGCGACGAATTCGGCCATGGCCGCGATCTGCTCGTCGCTGTAGGCCACCTCTTTGGCGGGCGCTTGCGCGGCCGGGGCCGCCATGGGCATCCGGCCGGTGCCGACCTGGAAGTCGACCGCTGCGGCACCGACTCCGATCAGAGACGGCCCCAGCACCGTGCCGTCTTCGCGGATCTGGCCTTCGCCGCCGAGGCCGTGGCATGACGCGCAGCCGATGGCGAACAGCTGGCGGCCTTCCTCAATCTGCGTGGACTGGGCCGTGGCGTTGGAGGGAGCGCTGGTGGTCGGTGAGAGAGCAGCGTAGGCCGTGCCGCAAGTGAGGAGTACGACGAGCAGGACCGCCACCGCCGCCAGAGGGTGGCGGCGGCGTGTCGACAGCGTCCGGCCGAACCACCCGCCGGCGCGGCGGCCCGAAGAAGATCGAGACACGTTTCTCCTCATCACTGGATGACGTAAATGGTGAGGAACAGGGCGATCCAGACGACATCGACGAAGTGCCAGTAGTAGGAGACGACGATGGCGCTGGTGGCCTGCTCGTGGGTGAACCGCCGGGTCATGTAGGTGCGTCCCATCACGAGGAGGAACGCGAGAAGGCCAAGAGTGACGTGCAGACCGTGGAAACCGGTGGCCAGATAGAAGATCGACCCGTAGGGATCGCTCGAGAGCGTCAGCCCCTTGTGGAGGACCAGCTCCGCGTACTCGTAAACCTGGCCGGCGATGAAGAAGGACCCCATCAGGAACGTGAGGACGAACCACTCACGCATGCCCCACTTGCCGACCTGGAGTACGCTGCCGGTCCGCCCGACCTGGCCACGTTCCGCGGCGAGCACGCCGAACTGGCACGTGACCGACGACAACACCAGGACGGTGGTGATGGTCAGCGCGAACGGCACGTCCAGTAGCTGAGCCTGTTCTTCCCACACACCCGGGGCATTTGACCGGAGCGTGAAGTACATCGCGAACAGAGCCGCGAAGAACATGAGCTCGCTGGACAGGAAGACGATGGTGCCGACCGAGGACAGATTTGGTCGCACCGGCGCCTGTGGATGGGCAGAGTCAGCTGCAGTCGTGGAAGCCACGTGGCCATTATGTCGGTACCGCTTCGCGGATGTGACCCCGCCCCGCCGACACGCCGTCAAACAAGCCAGTACCATCGTGAATGACAAGATGGCCAGCGGTGACAGAGCAGACGCGAACGATCCTGCCTGCGGTGTTCGCCGAGGCCCGCCCGCTAGATCGAGTGCCAGCGAGGACTACCCGATGACCAGCAACGAGCCGAAGATGACTGTACTCGTCTACAGCGACGACCGCGCCACGCGCGACAAGGTCCGGCTTGCCATCGGGCGGCGGCCCGCAGCCGACCTTCCGTTGGTCGAACTCGTCGAGACGGCCACCCAAGCGGCCGTGATCGACGCTTTGGAGACCGGCGACATCGACGTCGCGGTGCTCGACGGCGAAGCGGTACCGATTGGCGGCATGGGTATCGCGCGGCAGGCGAAAGAGGAGATCTTCCAGGCGCCGCCCATCCTGCTCCTGATCGGCCGTCGTGATGACGCCTGGCTCGCCACCTGGTCCCGGGCCGAGGCAGTGGTGGCTCACCCACTGGACCCACTGGAGGTCGCCTCGGCGGTCGCGGACCTCATGCGCCGACGCGCGGAGCTGCGAGCCGCATCATGAGTGGGGCGCCGCAGACGTGGCCGGAGTTGTTGTCGTCGCTGCTTAACCGGCAGGATTTGCCCGCCGAAGCCACCACCTGGGCGATGAACGAGATCATGCGCGGCGAAGCGACGTCGGCGCAGATTGCCGGATTCGTGATCGCGCTGCGGGCCAAGGGAGAGACGGTCGACGAGGTCGACGGCATGGTCGAGGCCATGTACGCCAATGCGACACCTTTCGGCACATCTGGCCAGCTCCGCCCGGCACTCGACATCGTCGGTACCGGCGGTGACCGCTCGCACACTGTGAACATCTCGACCATGGCGGCGATCGTGGCGGCCGGCGCGGGAACCAGGGTGGTCAAACACGGCAACCGCGCCGCGTCCTCGGCCTGCGGGGCGGCCGACGTACTGGAAGAGCTCGGTGTGCGGCTCGACCTTCCACCGGAACGGGTAGCCGAGATCGCCGACGAGGTCGGCATCACCTTCTGTTTCGCGGCGGCCTTCCATCCATCCATGCGGCACGCCGCCGTCCCTCGTCGCGAGCTCGGGGTACTCACCACGTTCAACTTCCTGGGACCCCTGGCCAACCCCGCCCGGCCCAGTGCACAGGCCGTGGGCGTTGCTGATTCCCGTATGGCGGGGATCGTGGCTGGGGTGCTGGCCGGTAGGGGAGTGTCTGCCCTGGTATTTCGCGGCGACGACGGTCTGGATGAACTGACCACCACCACAACATCGCGGGTATGGGTCGTACGCCAGGGCGAAGTTGTCGAAGAACGTTTCGACCCGGCCGAGCTAGAGCTCGCTCCCGGCCGGCCCGAGGCCTTGCGCGGCGGCGATGCTGCCTACAACGCCGATGCCGTACGCAGACTCCTGGCTGGCGAGCAAGGCCCGGTCCGTGACGCTGTGCTGCTCAACGCTGCCGCCGGTCTGGCCGCGTTTTACGGCTCGGACGCGCCGCTTGTGGAGCGGCTGGCGGCCGGCCTGGAACAGGCACGCGCGGCCGTCGACTCCGGCGCTGCTGGCGCGGTGTTGGAGCGTTGGGTGACCGCCGCGCGTTGAGACTCGGGGCTCCGGCTCATGGAACCTCTCCTCGCCCAGCAGACTCGGTCCGAGAGTGGCTTCGCGATCGTCGTCCCTCGCTGATGCCCGCCACGCCATGGAGAGGTTCCATCAGCCGGAGCCCCTCCTCGCCCCGCAGACGCGAGTAAATGGATGGCGCCGGAGCCACTTAGCCACCTTCGGCGCCTAGGGCGAAAGCGGCCTCGAGATCGTGCCGGGAGTAGGCCCGGAACGCGATGTGCGTCTCCGTGTTGAGCACGCCTTCGATCTTGTTCAACCGGTCAGCGACGACGTCGGCGACGGCTTCATGGGTGCGCACCCGGACCATCGCGACCAGGTCGATCTCGCCCGTGACGGAGTAGACCTCGCTGACGCCGTCCAACGCGGCGATCTTCTCAGCTACCTCTGGAATTCTCGCGACGTCGGCCTGGATGAACACGATCGCAGTGATCACAAGCTGTCTCCTCTCTGACAAGTCAGACACTACCTGGGTGTCGGCGAAGCCATCTGGCTGACCCGAACTCCTGGGGGTGCTCATCCGGTGGGGCGTAACCCGCGGCGGTCGGTGAAGGGTTGGGCGTTCATGTGATCTGTTTCCGAAGCGGCCACGATGTCGGCATAGGCAGCCGCGCTGGGGGCGGGGTAAGACCAGCAGCCGTCCACCTCGACCAGCCGGACACCCGGCGTCTCCAGCCAGCGGAGCACGCACTCGGCTTCCTCCGAGGTGCCGGCCGGCAGCGGCGGGGGAGGGCTACCGACCGTCTCGGCCGTGGCCACGAGTGAGCTGACATACGGGCGGGGGTCGGCGCCCGGTGGCGATGTGCCCGCGGCTGCCAGCCGGCCGTGCCGGATGACGTGGATCTCCCAACCGCCCATCTCGAGCCGCCTTGCGGCCACGAGTTGCCGGACGGCGGCCAGCGCGGCTATCCGCTGACACCGCATCGCCGTGCGAACGAAGGCGGACAGACGATCTCGATGCGACGCGGCGTCCTCGTAGCGCTGCCGTTCGGCGAGGTCGTCGATACGCCTGCGCAGGCGTCGTACGACGGTGCTGGGATCACCGGTGAAGGCGGTACGCACGGCGTCGGCGTGCGCCGCATACTCGTCAACGGTCTCGGCGCCCGAGCAGGGCGCCCCGCACCGGCCCATCTCGGCCAGAATGCACGGTGATGTCGGCTTGGACGGGGAGAGGCGCTGGGTGCATTGTCTGATCGGAATGGCCTCGTGCAATGCCGTCATAGTGGCCTCGGCGCTGCGTTTCGAACTGAACGGCCCGAGGTACGCGGCGCCGTCGTCGCGAACCTGACGAACAAGCGACAGCCTGGGGAAAGGCTCGATGGTGAGCTTCAGCCAGCTGCCACGTTCGGGGAATCGCGAACGACGGTTGTACCGGGGCTTGCGTTCGGCGATGAGCCGTAGCTCCCGGACCTCGGCTTCGAGATTGGTGGCACATTCGATTCCGGTGATCGACGACGCGATGGCGACCATCTCGGTCATCCGGGTGCGTGTCTCCGACGCTGTGAAATACGTGCGAACGCGAGCGCGCATGTTCTTGCTCTTGCCCACATAGAGCGCCCGTCCGTCGGTGTCGGCGAAGACATAGACCCCCGGGGCGGAGGCGACCCGTTCGGCGAGATGGCGTTTGGCCCGCTGGGCCGGGGTAACGGTGCTCTGCCACAGGCTGAGCTCTTCGACCGTGTGTACACCGACGTTGCCCAGCCGCTCTAACAGGCCGTGCAGTACGTCCACCGTCGCCCGGGCGTCGTCGAGAGCACGGTGGGTCGGCATGGTGCGGGCGCGGAAGAGAGCGGCCAGCGTGGACAGTTTGCAGTTGTGTGCCTCGTCCCGTGCCAGCACGCGGCGGGCGAGCCTCGCGGTGTCCAGGACCTGGAACTTCGGCCAGGCGATCCCGAGCTGGTCACAAGCGGCCCGGAGAAAGCCGATGTCGAACGGCGCGTTGTGGGCGACGAGCACCGATCCGCGAGCGAATTCGAGGAACGACGGCAGCGCTGAAGTGACCCTGGGCGCATCGGCCAGCATCGCGTCGGTGATACCGGTGAGCACGGCTATGAACGGTGGGATCGGCACGGTGGGGCGAACAAGGGTGCTGAACTCGCCGAGCGTCTCGCCGCCGCAGACTTTCACAGCCCCGAACTCGGTGATTTCCGCTGATCTGGGAGAACCGCCGGTGGTTTCCAGGTCGACAACCACGAAGGTGGTGGACGCCAGCGGCAATCCGATCTCGTCAATGGTTCCTTGCACGCCCCGCATGCAACGCACGGTAGGTGCCGGCACCGACAACATCGACGAGCCACGCGGTACCGGGTCACCGAGATCTGGGCTCGGGCGGCAGTGCGCCAGGTCCCGGCCCGCTGCCGCCCGCAAGAGCCGCTGGCCGCGCGGAAGCTGATGACGTCGGCGTTTCCGCCATGGATGTGACGCCGGCGCTACGGGACCTAGGCTGGAATCGTGCTTCCCGATCCGGTCCGAGCCAGGGTTGTCGCCCTGGGCTCCGACATCCTCGGTACTCTCGCGCTGTCTGACGTCCCGGCTGCTCTACGCCCGGTGGCGCGGTTCGCGGCCGCCAAGCGGGCTCGGCTCGGGGGTGCCGCTATAGCGGCCGCAATCGAGTCTGAGCCGTCCTTTCGGCGGAAGGTGTTCGAAACCGTGGCCAAGAGCAATCCCATGCTCGTGCGGAGTCTCGAGAACGGCGAGCCGCCGGCTGCGGCGGATCCGGTCGAAGTCGCGGCGATCGCATACCTGCAGCGACCGGAGGGCTGGGAGGACCTGGTCGATGCCGCCGCGGCCGCGGTGGAACGGGAGGCCGAGCGGAGCCGGGGACAGCGCGAAGCCGAGGTCGCCGCCCGGATACAGGAGCAGTTGGACGCCGCGCGAGCGCATGCGCGGGAGACACGCGACCGTCTCAGAGGCGAGGTGAACCGACTCAAGGAGGAGAACTCGACCCTGCGCCGGACGCTTCAGCAGACCCGGTCCAAGCTGTCAGCGGCGCGGGACGCCGAAGCTGATGCCCGGACCGAGGCCGCCACCGCGGTGGAACAGGCCCAGGCCGCCCAGAAGGCCGCGGAATCGGAAGCGCGGAGGCTGCGTTCCCGCCTGGCAGAGGCTGAGGAAGCCGCTGCGGCCAACCGGCGAACCGGGCGAGGCGAACGCGATCTGGGCACGGCGCGCCTGACCCTGCTGCTGGATACGCTGTCCGATGCCGTGACCGGGGTGCGTCGCGAGCTTGCGTTGCCGGCCCATTCTCTACGCCCGGCGGACACCGTCCAGGCTGTCGAGCCGGCGCAGCCGAGGCCGGCGTCCGGGGTGGGGTCCGGCCGCGCCGCCAATGATCCCGCGTTGCTGTCCGAGCTGCTGGCCCTGCCACGCGCGCACGCGGTGGTGGACGGCTACAACGTGACGAAAGAAGCGTGGCCCGCCACTCCGCTCGACGCCCAGCGAACACGGCTGCTCCAAGGACTCACCGCCCTGGCGGCTAGAACCGGAGCAGAGGTCACGTGTGTGTTCGACGGCTCCGACGTATCGGTGCCACCGCCGGTCGGGCTGGCCCCAGGGGTGCGGGTGCGGTTCAGCCGCCCCGGCCAGACGGCCGACGAGCTGATCAGGGATCTGATCGCTGCCGAGCCCGAAGGGCGAGTCGGAGTGGTCGTGTCGTCCGACCGGGAAGTCGCCGAGTCGGTGCGGCGTCCCGGTGTGCGTTCTGTCGAAGCGGCAGCGCTGGTGGGCCTGTTGCGCACCTGAACGCCTGATCCCTGTGAATCTCGTGGTGCCACAGTGGCGGACTCTGTCAGTGCCCGCGTTTACCTTCATTGACATCTGGATGTGACGGCAGATATCAGGAGGTACAGGAGATGCTGATCGATTGCGACCGTTGCGAGATGCGCAACCTGGCGTGCTCCGATTGTGTGGTGAATGTCCTACTTGGTGGCGGTGTCGCCGATCTCGACGGGGCGGAGCAAGAGGCTATCGGCGTTCTTGCTGATGCGGGCATGGTTCCGCCCCTTCGGCTCACGGTTGTGGAGCAGGTTCCGGGCACCGCAGACGCTGATCTTGGCAAAAAGTTCACAGAAACTTGGCCCAGGGGTTTGCCTGACATGCGGTCGGCTGGCTAGGCTCCCGCATCAGGTGCCTGCTGCCAGCCCACTCAACGGAAGGATCAGTGTGCCTGAGCACAGTAGTCGATCGCGTAAGTCCCCTCGAGGTTTCATAGCGCTCTGTGCAGCGACCGTTGTGGTCGCGGCGGGCGTGGGGCTGGTCCAGGTCGGGTATGCCGACCCGAGGCCGACTCTCGAGGAAGCAGGGGAGAAGGTCGACGAGCTCAATTCGAAAGTCACGAAGGCCACTGAGCGTTACCACCTTGCCGGAGAGAAGCTCGAGGAAGTCGAGCGGCGGCTGGAGCGTGCCGAGGGCGCCATCGCCAAGCAGGAAGAGCGAGTCGCGAGGGCGCTCGCCGATATGGCGGGATACGCCGCCGCCACGTATCAAACAGGCGGTATCGACCCGACCATTCGAACACTCCTGTCCGACGACCCTGTCGGCTATCTCGCTCACGCCTCGGTGCTTGACGCCTACGCCCGCCAGCAGGCAGACCAGGTCACTACCGTCGCGCATGAAAGCCGCGAGCTGGAGCAGGTGAAGCTCGCCGCGGACGAAGAACTTGCCCGCCGAACAGCCATCGAAGAAGAGATCGAGGCCGAGAAGGCGGCCATCGAGGACGCGTTGGCAGAGGCCGAGGCCATCCTCGATGAGCTGGAAGAGGAAGAGCGCGAGCGCCTCGAAGAGGAGCGTCGCCAGCGCGAAGAAGAAGAACGTCGGCAGCGTGAAGAAGCCGCCGAGGACCCAAGTCGCGGTGGTGACGACGACCGCAATGGCGACGCCGACGACGGCGACACCGACGACGGCGACACCGACGACGGCGAAACAGATGATCCCCCGCCGAGTGGCAATGCCCAGGCGGTTGTCGACTTCGCGATGGCACAACGCGGCGATCCATACCAGTGGGGTGCCTCTGGGCCCAGCTCGTGGGACTGCTCGGGTCTGACGATGATGGCCTGGCGTCAGGCGGGCGTTTCGTTGCCACGGTCCTCGGGTTCACAGATCAACGTCGGCACCAGGGTTTCCCGGAGCCAGCTCCAGCCAGGTGACCTCGTGTTCTACTACAGCCCGATCAGCCACGTCGGCATCTACATCGGCAACGGCCAGATCGTGCACGCCACCCGCCCAGGTGACGTGGTTAAGGTGAGCCCGGTGGATCAGATGCCGTTCGCAGGTGCCAGCCGTCCAGGCTGAGGCTGTCACCCCGAGGGTGGCAGGACTGTTTTCCGAAGTGGGAAACGGGTAATGACGGCGGCATGTGGACGCCAGATGAACGTGCCCCCTCGGTCAGGCATCTAGGTCTCTCAGAGGCCTACCGAACAACGGGGAATGGCCGGGTTCGTGCGCCTGGATTTCCTTCGGGCGCACGTTCTGGGCGGTCCACGCGCCAGCCCAGCGCGACCGGCCACGAGGTGCTGTCCCTCACCGGCCCGGTCCCGCACACTACCCGCAGCCCCTATTCGCGCGACCTCTTGAGCCGAACGTCGCAGTCTGGTTGGTCTTCTATGGCAAGCTCTCGTTAATGTCTCGCACTCTTGTCGTGACCAACGACTTCCCGACCCGCCAGGGCGGCATCGAGTCCTTTGTGTATGCACTGTGCGATCGGCTGCCCTCGGAAGAAGTGGTCGTCTACACGGCGTCTATGCCCGGTCACCGCGAGTTCGACGAGAATCTTCGATATCCCGTCCTGCGGGATCGATCCTCCGTGCTGCTACCGACCCGTGAGGTGGCGAAGCGTACAGCAGCGGTGATGCGTGACTACGGCTGCACGTCGGTGCTCTTCGGGGCCGCGGCCCCGCTCGGCTTGCTCGCGGACAGGCTGCGAGACTCGGGAGCGGAGCGGATCGTCGGACTCACCCATGGGCACGAGACGTGGTGGGCCAAGGTGCCCCCCGCGCGGCTGGCGTTACGCAAGATAGGCGACTCGTGCGACACCTTGACCTATGTCTCTGGGTTCTGCCGGCGCCGAATCATGAATGCGTTGTCGCCGGAGGCCGCGGACCGGATGGTGCGGCTTGCGCCCGGCGTCGACACCGGTGTATTCCGGCCCGGGGCCGGCGGCGATCGGGTCCGTCAACGGCTCGGGATTGAGCCAGAGCGTCCGGTGTTGCTGTCGGTCTCTCGTTTTGTGCCGCGCAAAGGCCAGGACATGCTGATCCGCGCCATGCCAATGATTCTGGCATCGGTGCCTGATGCACTCTTGCTGCTCGTGGGCGACGGGCCGAATCGTCGTCGGCTGGAGCGGCTGGTCCGGCAGCACAGGCTGGAGCACAGTGTCCTATTCGCCGGCGCGGTGCCGTGGTCGGAGGCGCCCGAGTGGTTCGACGCGGCTGACGTCTTCGCCGTACCGTGCCGGACCCGACTGGGCGGTCTTGAACCCGAGGCACTCGGGATCGTCTTCCTGGAGTCCCAGGCGGCCGGGCGGCCCGTCCTGGTGGGTGACAGCGGTGGTGCTCCGGAAACTGTCCGGCATGGTGAGACAGGTTATGTGGTGGACCCGCTCAGCCCGTTGACCATCGCACGGCGAGCTACGCCGCTGCTGGCGGATCGAGAGTACGCGAACGAGCTCGGCATGAAGGGTCGCGAGTGGGTGAACCGCGAGTGGGCGTGGGAAGCCTCCATGGAGACCCTCCGTAAGCTCCTCACCCTGTGAAATCCACCCGGTGATCGTGAGCGGATTCCGGTCGTCATAACTCGCCCAAATTGCACCAACTCGGGCGGGTGGACGGCAGAATCCCGCTCACGATCACCGGATGGGTGTTGTGCTGTTTCCGCGGTGCCGGCGCTCGAAAAGGCGACCGAGCCCAAGTGCGCGAGTGGGGGTGGGAAACAGAGAGAGGAGTGTGTGGGCTCAGAAGACCCGTCCATGGTGCGGTGGGCATCTCCGTCACCCCGTTGTGCTGTTTCCGCGGTGCCGGCGCTCGAAAAGGCGACCGAGCCCGAAGCGCGGGTGTAGGCGGGAGGTGAGAAAAGAGCGCAACGAGAGGGTGGCCTGAGACGATCCGTCCATGGTGCGGTGGGCATCGAAAGCGACGGAGGAGCTTTCGCGGGCAAGGGCGGATCGTCTCAGGCCACCCTCGGAAGCGAATCCCTCCCGCGCCCACACACGCCCCTACGGCTCCGTCGTGTTGTCGAGCAAGCCGGCCCGCACTGCCGCCATGATCGCCTGCGCGCGGTTCCCGGCACCGAGTTTGTCGTAGAGCTTGGATACGTGTGTCTTGGTGGTGGACTCGCTGATGTAAAGCTTGCGGGCGATGCTGGACACGCCGAGCCCTTCAGCTAGCAGCCCGAGGACTTCCCGTTCGCGGCGGGTCAGTTGCGGTCCGGTCGGGTTGAGCTTGCGATGCATCGCCTCGGCTAGGTCGGCGGCGATGAACGACGACGGCTTGGCGGCGGCGTGCCTCGCCGCGGCGACGACGTCGTCGCTGGGCGCGCTTTTGGGCACGAACGCCGACGCTCCGGCGTCGAGCGCGGCGAACAGCTGGTCGTCGCCGGCGTACATGGTGAGGATGACGAGACCGACCTCGGGGCGCGCGGAGCGCAGCGCCTGTGCCAGATCCAAGCCGCTGCCGTCCGGCAGCCTGACGTCAAGTACCGCTACGTCCGGCTGTACCGTCTCGGCGAGACGTCGAGCCTCGGCGACTGATCCTGCCTCGCCAACTACTTGGAACTCGGCGTCGCGCTCGAACGCACGGCGAAGCCCTTGCCGGATGAGCTCATGATCGTCAACGAGCATGACCGTCACTGGCACGGATTACCCCTCTTCATTGTCTGGTCCCAGGGATACGCCAACGACGGTACCCCCTTCAGGTGCATCTTCGATCACCAATGTTGCTCCGATGCGCCTGGCGCGCTCAGCCATGATGTCGAGCCCGTAGCGGTCGCTCGGGCGGTCCCGCATTCCCGTGCCGTCGTCGGCGACGCGAATGTGTGCTGATGGCGGATTAACACTGACGGTGACCCACAGATTACGGGCTTTTGCATGCTTACGCACGTTGGTGATGGCTTCTTGGCCAATTCGCAGCAATTCGGCCTCGACTTCGGGGCGAAGACGTTCCTGACCTTCTTGATTGACCAGGTGTACCTTGAGTCGTGCTTGCGCGCCGACCTGGCGGGCGTATCCGGAGAGGGTCTCGCCCAGGCCGGTTTCGCGGTCCAGATCGCTACGCAGGTCGAAGACCGAATGCCGCAGCTCGGTGACGATCCGGGTCAGCTCCCGCCGCAGGGTGGTGGCCAGAGACGCGGTGTCGGCGCTCGTCGTGCGGGCGAGGAGATCGTCGACGAGATAGCCCATCGAGGCCAGCTCCTGGGCGATGCCGTCGTGGATCTCCCGGGCGAGGCGTTGCCGCTCCTCACGGGTGGCGAGCTCGCGCACTTCGTCGAAGAGCAGGGCCGTTTCGAGCCGTACCGCGCCCTCGTCGGTCGACCGGGCCAGCTCGGTGAGTTCGTCAGGGGATGCCTGTTCGGGAACATCCGCGACGACGGCGCCGATGGTCCGCGACCCGACCCGGAGCGGGAGGACGACGCGATGCCCGCGCCGGCCGGCCGGCGCCCAGGCAGGCACCTCGTTGGTCCAGGCGTCGAGCACAACGGGATCGTGTTCGGCTCCCACGAGCCAGCCGTCGTCGTCTCCACGGCGGGCTAGTGGAAACAGGACGCCGCCTTCGCGGCGGACCAGCAGCGCGGCTCTTCGTACGTCCATCCGGGCGGCTACGTTGTCCAAGATCCCCTCGGCAAGTGTCATGGGATCGAGGCCACCGGACAGCCGCCGGGACACTACGCGCAGCTCGGAAAGGAGCCGGTAGGCGGCGGCGTAGCGTTCGCCGTCGGCGACGTGGACGTTCTCCTGGCGCAGTAGCCAGGCGCCGATGGCGCCGGTGACGAAGACAATCGCCAGCCACGCGGCGAGGCTGCTGGCGGAGCTGAGGTCGAGCAGCGCGTTGCGCGCCAAGATGTCGCCCGCGGCCATCCCGAGTGCGGCGATGATGGTGGCGAGAATCGCTCCGCCCGCGCCGCCGGTGAGGCCGCCGGCGAACGCCGGCAGCAGAAGGTATGGCAGCGCGAGGTAGGCCTCCGGGAATCCGAGGCCGATGACGATCGAGGCGAGCGCCATTTCGCCGGCGGCGCGCAGCCGGGACGGCGGCAACGCGCGTTCCGCGATGGCCGCGGCCAACGCTACGAGCGCCAGGGCACTGAGCCACCACCAGGCTTCGGTCAGGCTGCTGGCCGAGCCTGTCAGGGCAACCACCAGGGCAAGGACACCGGGCCGCGCGACCGCGAGCGCCCGCCAATGACGCTGTGCCACCGCGGGGTCGGACGTAAGAACGCTCACAGCGGATAAGTGTGCCTTATCGGCTCCGAATGTGGCGTGTTGAGCACGGTCCGGCCAGATATTGTTGGGCGTCACTAGTTGATACGAGTGGGTCATCCAGATAAGCCCGCGAGGAGGAGCTGCCGGATGGCGCCGGTGAGACGACCTTGAGCACGGACTCGCGCCGCCCGTCCGTCGACATCATGGACGAGACTTTTGTCGTCGCCGACCGTTCGGCCTTGGCGGCGGTGCTCGCCGACCCCGGCCTGTGGCGACGATGGTGGCCGCGGCTGCAGCTCACCGTCGTCGAGGACCGCGGACGGCTTGGCACCCGATGGACGGTGCGGGGCGAACTGGTCGGCACCGCCGAGATCTGGCTGGAACCTTGGCACGATGGCGTGATCGTCCATTGGTTCTTGCGAGCGGAACCGGCCGCCCCTGACACCGGACTCCGCTGGCGTCGTCCCCCGGATCCGACAAGGATCCGCGAGCGTTATGTGGCGTCGTTCAAGCGCCACATCCATGCGCTGAAGGATGAGCTGGATGCTGGTCGGATGGCTGGTCACGCCCGTCCCTCGAAAATGAGCCGCCGGCCGGCGCCGCCGGCGGCCAGTAGGTAACCCAGCTAGGCCGTTGCCGGCCAGGCACTCTATGGTTATCCGCATGGCTGCGCAGACCACGTCCAGCATCACCGTTGCCGCCCCAGCAGCGGACGTCATGGCGGTCATCGCCGACCTCGAGGCCTACCCGGAATGGACGGCATCGGTACGGCAGGTTGAAGTGCTGACGGTGTACGACGACGACGGCCGGCCCGGTGAGGCGAAATTCGTGCTCGACGCGGGACCGGTCAAGGACACCTACACGCTGACCTACGAGTGGGACAACAACCACGAGGTCCGGTGGAGCCTCGTGGAGGGCACGCTGATCAAGCAGCTCGAAGGCTCGTATCGCCTGGTCGAGGGCGACAACGGTACGGAGGTCACCTACCAGCTCACGGTCGATGTATCCATCCCTCTGCTGGGCATGATGAAGCGCAAGGCGGAGAAGGTCATCATCGATACGGCGTTGAAAGAGTTGAAGAAGCGCGTGGAGAGCGGGTCTGGGGAGTGAGGCAGAGCATTGGCATCGACGTCGGCGGCACCAAGATCGCCGCGGGCGTCGTTGATGAGAAGGGCGAGATTCTCGCCAGGACACGGCGTGACACCCCGTCGAAGGATTCGCCGGCCATCGTCGAGGCGATCGTGGAGGTCACCCGGGAGCTGGCCGCCGACTTTGACGTCGACGTCGTAGGCGTAGGGGCTCCCGGTTTCGTCGACGCCGGGCGGTCCCGGGTCTTCTTCGCTCCCAATCTCGCGTGGCGAGACCTCGAACTACGTGATCAGGTGGCTACCGCCACCGGAATGCCGGTGGTGGTCGAGAACGACGCCAACGCGGCCGCCTGGGCGGAGTTCCGCTTCGGCGCCGCGGCCGATGTGAACGACATGGTGCTTCTGACGATCGGCACCGGCGTGGGCGGCGCACTGGTGCTCGGTGGCGAGTTGTACCGGGGTTCACACGGCTTCTCCGGGGAGCTCGGTCATGTCCGGCTGGTACCGGACGGACAACTGTGTGGCTGTGGCCTGCGTGGCTGTCTAGAGGCCTACGCGAGCGGCACCGCCCTGGTCCGGAACGCGCGAGCGGCGGCCACCAGCGCCGCGGTGGCGGTGCCGGGCTCGGCCGCCCTGCTTCTGGAGTTGGCCGGAGGTGATCCGGACGCGATCACCGGCCCCATGGTCACCGCGGCGGCCAATGAAGGTGACGTGCTGGCGAGGCATCTCATCACTGAGGTCGGCACCTGGCTGGGGGCCGCTATGGGCTCCTTCACCGCTATCTTCGATCCCGCCGCGTTTGTCATCGGAGGCGGCGTGGGTGATGCCGGAGACCTCCTGCTGAAGCCGGCCGAGGAAGCGATGCGCCGCAACGTCACCGGTGGTAGCCAGCTGCCACACGCCACGATCCGGCTGGCGACTCTCGGCAACGACGCCGGAATCGTCGGAGCGGCGGACCTAGGGCGGCTCTGATACGCCATGTCTGACTTCACTGACGGTTCGGCGGTCCGCGTCCGGCTGGTGTCCTACAACGTCCGCGGTCTGCGAGACGATGCCGGCGCCGTGGCGCAGATCCTCCGGGAGCTTGACCCCGATGTCGTGTGCCTACAGGAAATGCCCCGATGGCTCGCCTGGCGCGGGCGCTGCGCGGCCCTGGCGCGCCGCGCCCACCTGCTGTACGCCGGTGGCGGAGGAAACACCGGTGGCACGGGGTTGATGACGGCTGTGCGGGTAGACGTGCACGATCTGCGGGAGCACCGGCTACGGCGCACGCCTGGCCTGCATCGCCGGGGAACGGTGCTCGCGACGCTCGGAAAGGGCCCGGCCCGATTCGGCGTTGCCTCGGTCCACCTGGGTTTGGATGCTGCCGAACGAGCCCGGCATTTCACCGATATCAGTGGTCTGATCAAGCAGATGACTCGTTCGGTCGAAGGTGCAGGGACGCGGGGCGGCGAGCGTTCCGGCCAGGCGGCGTCGCGGGCGGAAGACCCGGTCGTGATCATCGCCGGGGACATGAACGAGACGCCGAGCGCGATGACATGGACACGAATCGCTGGGCAATACGTTGACGCGGGCGCCGACGACCCGACGCCGACGTTCTCCACAGCTCAGCCACGGCACCGGATCGATGGGGTGTTCACGCGAGGCCCGGTCGAGGTGGCGTCGTACAGCGTGCTGGATTCGCCACTGGTGGCCGCCGCCAGCGACCATCGGCCAGTGGTCGCTGATCTGCTGCTGCCGTCGTCCAGTCGCCCCGCGGCGTTCGGGTGATCGCCGCGGCGCGCTGACGACGGCCACGAACTTCTAGACGACCGCCCCGTTGTCAGGATCGTGCGGGTTGCGGCCCCGCATCCGACCGATCAAGGTCACGAAACCCGCGACGAATCCGCCCACCAGAACGAGCATGACCTCGTTTGACGGCGTCCAGTTCAGCACGCTGGAGAGCAGCAGCACGGACGGCGCGCCGGCCATACCGGTCCAAGCCCATCGGGTGGCGCGATCTCCGCGAGGAATGGGCGGCGGGTTCGGCGGGACGAAATGGTCGTCTTCGGAGGTGTAGGGCTCCGCCGTTCCGTCGGCCGACGACGCGGCAACACGACCGCCTTCGGGGGTTTCCTCATGGGGGAGATTCCCGGGGATACGCGGTGTGCGGGCGTAGGGGTCGGGCATCTCGCCGTAGGGATCGTCCTCATGCTGGTCGGGGAGATCATCCTGTTCGACGTTCTCGGCCGCCGGCCATCGCGTAACGCCGTCGCGGGGCTCGGGGTCGGCATTGAAGGCATCGACCAGTTCGGCCCACGTCTTTTCGTCGTCGCGTTCGCCGCTCATCGGTAAGGCGCACCCCCTTCGTCCCGTATAACAGCGAGGCAGCCGTGGAGCTTCCTGCTTGGGTGTACCGGCTTTGTCTGGGCTCGATCATGGGCCGGCCGCGTAGCCGCACGCATGGCCACTATCGTCCCACGGAACGCGGCCTATGTGCCTACCCGCACCGCTGTGTGGGACGCAAACCACACTTCTTTGTACGTGTTGCCGGATCGAAGCTGCGAATGGCCCGCGCGCCGATTTGGCAAGGTTCTCAGCAACGGACTCTGACCAGGTGGGTAAGGCAAGTGCAGCCTCGGCCAGGTGAACCGTGACGCGCCCAGGTACGGGTGGCCCGAGCGTACGGGGGCATTCTCGTTGTAGTGTTCCGACGTGCTCTATTGGCTGCTCAAGAAGGTACTGCTGGGTCCTCTTCTGCGTGTCTATTACCGCCCGTGGGCAGAGGGCACCGAGAACGTCCCCACCGAAGGGCCAGCCATTCTGGCTGGTAATCACCTCACCGTGGTCGATTCGTTCTTCATGCCATTGCTCCTACCTCGTAAGGTGACGTTCTGGGCCAAGAGCGACTATTTCACCGAAACGGGTGTGAAGGGCTGGTTCAAGCGCTTCTTCTTCTCGCGCACCGGCAATCTTCCGGTGGATCGCTCCGGTGGACGTGCCAGCGAGCAAGCCATGCGAAGCGCGCTGAAGGTGCTGGAGGAGGGCGAGCTGCTCGGCCTGTATCCAGAGGGGACACGTTCGCCCGACGGCCGGCTGTACCGGGGCAAGACCGGAGCGGCCCGCCTGGCGCTGGCAGCGAAGGTCCCGGTGATCCCGGTGGCGATGATCGGCACCGCAGAGATGCAGCCGGCCGGCCAGCTCATCCCGAAGCGGATGCGTCCAGGGGTACGTTTCGGCAAGCCGCTCGATTTCAGCCGGTACGAAGGGCTCGAGGCCGACCGCTACGTGCTGCGGGCCGTCACGGACGAGATCATGTACGCCCTCATGGAGCTGTCCGGCCAGGAGTACGTCGACGCCTACGCCGCGAGTGTGAAGGCGAAGCTGGCCGCCGAACAACGCGACAAGAAGTCGCCCGGCGACGACTGACTGCCCGGCTCCGCCTAGATGATCATGTTTGGTGGGTTTTCTCGTGCCTCACCATGACTGCAGGCATGGCGGCGCACGAGAAAACCCACCAAACATGATCATCTAGGCAGCGTTCGGGGGGCAGCGGGCGGTGGGTGCCAGGTCAGCCGTGCCGGCCCGGCGTGTGCTCGGGCTCTGGCTCCGCCGGCTGTACGCTGTGGCTGGGGAAGTCTTCGAGCTTCCCGGTCGGTTCCTCGTCCCATTCGCGGAACGTGAGCGGGCTGGACAGGTATACGGTCAGTAGTTCCGCGATGCGCCGGATCCCGTCGATGTGGGTGCGCTCGTGCCCGTGGCTCGACTCCACGCCGAACCCGATCAGGGCGGTGCGGCATTCCATACCTGACTCGATCGCGGGAGCGGCGTCAGACCGGTAGTAGCGGTAGACATCACGCCGGTAAGGAAGGTCGTTCTCTTCACACAGCCCGATCAGGTTCCGGGTGAGGTGGTAGTCGAACGGCCCCGTGGAGTCGAGCATGCCGACGTTGACCGTGTCTTCGCGTGACTCCTGTCCCAGGCTGACGACGGCATTGTCGACCGCGACAAGTTCCGCGACGCGGTCGTCCAGCCCGTGGGTGGCGCCCATGCCCACTTCCTCGCCGATCGTCACCAGGAGGTAGGCGGTGACCGGCAACGGGGCACTGTGCTCCACCAATGCCTTGACGGCGGCCAAACAGGCCGCAACGCCGGCTTTGTCGTCCAGGTGCCGGGACTTGACGAAGCCGTTGGGGGTGATCTGCGGGGCGGCGTCAAGCGCGACGAAGTCACCGACCTGAATGCCGAGCGCGGCAACGTCCTCACGGCTTTCGACTACCTCGTCGAGCCGGATCTCCACCTGATGCCACCCGACGCCCTGGGTGTCGACGTCTTCGCCGAAGTTGTGGCCGCTGGACTTCAGCGGTAGCACCGTGCCGGTATGGAAACGGGTGAGGTCGTCGACGAACACCGTGACGTGCGCGCCCTCGGCGAAGCGGGCGCTGTGCGTCCCGATGGGGACGACCTCGAGCCGGCCGTTCTCTTTCAGCCGCTTCACCATGCAGCCGATCGTGTCCGCGTGTACGACGATAGCCCGCGTGGTGTCGTCGGTGTCTCCGTTGATCGTGGCCCGCAGCACGCCGCGGCGGGTGACCTGAATCGGTACCCCCAGGTCAGAGAGACGGTCACCGATGATCTGCATGACGGCGTCGGTTCGGCCGGACGGGCTGGGCGTGCGCAACAGTTCCATGAGGACTTCGCGCAAATATTCATCGTCGATCTCGAGGCGGTCCATGACCCAAGGTTCGCACAGCGCTTTCCCCGGACGACGACCGCCTGCCCCGGTGATCATGAACACTAAGTGACGAATATGGTCACGTAGTGTTCATGATCACCGGGGGTTGGTGCTTAGGCGGTTGGCTGCGCGTCAGCGGACCTGGCTGGATCCAGCGAGTACTGCGGTGTGTAGTCGGAACCGATGCCGCTGCGGGTCAGCCAGTCCCGCACAGCGGGCACCTGGGAGGCTGGATCGGCCACGATGGCCGCCGCGAAGTCGTCGAGCTTGAGTTCCTGCCCATTGAGGTCGAGCAGTCTGGGCTGCGAGGACCACGACAGCGCCCAGTAGGCAGAGCCGTGCTCGATCAATGCTGCCTCCAGCGCCCGGGCAATCACGTGGTCCAGCAGCCGAGCGTCGTCCGGCCAGCCTTCGACGTTGACCAGGGCCGCGCGCAGCTCTTCGGACTGGCCGCGCAGCATGGCCTCGAAGGCGGTGTCGAGATACGGATGCGGTGCGCCGGTCAGACGCTGCCCGAGCAAGGCGAGGTCGGCGGCGGGGTTGCGATTGCTCACCACATACATGCCGCGAGCGACGATGTCCTCCCAGGAGGCCGTCGGCATCGCCAGGGCTTCCTCGCTCAGGAACCATTCGGTGGCCTTCTGCGTCGCGCTGCTCGGATCGCGCAGCAGAACGATGGCAGGGCGCTCATCCGGCTCGATCTGCCGGTCGGGTTGACGCTCGATGTTGGCCAGTCGATCGGGCAGCGATGGATGGGAGTCATACGGCGAATGCTCCCGTTCTTCTGAGATCATCGCGGCCATCTCACGCTGCCGCACGGGATCGCTGACCAGAGAGTGGAAGCCGCCGAACATGTCTGCCGGACGGGCGTTCGCGGGACCGATGAGACGGGCGTAGTTCTCGATGAAGTAGCCCCACGCGGGCGCGAGACCATGAACCTTACGCAGCGCGCTCGATGCCGCGGCGCGGCCCGCGATGGCCACCGAGTGCTCGTCGGCCTCCAGCTCCTGCCGCCGGGATACCGACTGCGAAACGCGGAAGAAGAACTTGGCGTAACCGACAAATATCTTCCGGACGAGCGGGTGATTGTCGAGACCCTGGACGGTGGCGACCAGCGATGTGCGGCCCCGGTAGACGGGGGCGCCGAGGCGGGTGTGCGAGCCGCTGTAGTGCCCGAGCTCATGTCCGAGTATGGAGCGCATCTCATCCACGGTCATGGTGGTCAGCAGGGGCATGCCGATGTACATGCGCCGTCGGGTCGCCTTCAGGCCGAGGAATTTGGTGTCCTCGCTGACGGCCGCGTTGACGTCGCCGACGATGCGGATCTCATCCGGTGGTGCGGTCTGGACCTGCTCGGCCAGTTGGTCCACCGTCTGCCACAGCGCCGGCTCGTCGTCGGGGCTGACCGGGATACCGGGAGGTTCGCCCATCTGCTGCCTGGATACGACGACGAGTGCGCGGATCAGCGCGAAAGCGACCAGAGTGATGGCGATGGCGGCTTGGAGGCCTTGGCCGTCGCCGCGGACGATCAGCGCGACGTCGATGACGACGGCGGCAGCCACCACGAGGCCAACGAGTAAGTAGAAACCACCGAGCAGGGCCACCGCGACTAAAGCGCGGAGGGTTGTTCTCATAGGTATTAGCTCCTTGGTCAGTCAGAAGGCTGAGGAGTTTAGCAGCATTTGCTGCACCTGTAGCGAGCGGTCCGGCGGTGGGGCCGACCGCCCGTCGACTTCCGTTGACCGTAGGTGCTCAGCGCGCTGAGCTGTCACGCCATCCGGCGACGACAGCTGAGGCTGGACGGATCATTCAGGCGGAGTGTCCGGGTGGAGGCGGCGGCTCCCAGGCGCGCGGTGTGGACCGCGCCTCCGGGAACAGCAGATCCACGAAACGCGCCGCCGTCGGCTGCGGTTCGTGATTGGCGAGTCCTGGGCGTTCGTTGGCCTCGATCAGCACGTAGTCCGGCTCGTCGACCGACGGAACGATCATGTCGAGCCCGGTGACCGGGATGTCGATCGCCTTGCTGGCCGCGACGGCCGCATCCGCCAGTTCCGGATGCAATTGCCCCGTGACGTCGTGAATGGTGCCGCCCGTGTGCAGGTTCGCCGTACGCCGTACTCGCAGCGATTCCCCGTCGGGCAGGACGTGGTCGAGACTGTATCCGGCCGCCTTGACGGTGTTTTCGGTGATGTCGTCGAGAGGAATGGTCGACTCTCCGCCCGTCGCGGCCGCGCGTCGCCGGCTGTGGCGTTCGATCAGCTGGGCAATCGTGAGCCGGCCATTGCCGATGACGGTGGCCGGACGGCGCACCGCCGCGGCGACGACATTGTGCCCGATGACGACGATGCGCAGATCCTCACCCTCCACGCATTCCTCCAGGAGGACGTCGGGGCAATAGGTGCGGGCAAGCTCCACCGCTCGACGCAGGGATTCGGTGTCTTCGACACCGACGGTGATGCCACGGCCCTGTTCGCCCCTGGCGGGTTTCACGACGAGTTCGCCGACCTCGGACAGGAACTCTTCGTCGGCGGGGGAGTGGTCGGCGAGGCGGCCACGCGGAACGCTCAACCCAGCTCGTTCGAAGATCTTGCGGGTAATACGTTTGTCGTCGCACCGGCTCATCGCGACGGCCGTGGTCAGCTCCGACAGCGACTCGCGAGTCACGATCTTGCGCCCGCCGTGGATCAGGCGCATCTCGCCCCATTCGGGATCCAGGACCTCGACGATGATGCCACGGCGGCGGGCCTCGTCGGCGATGATCGTGGCGTAGGGGTTGAGCTCGGCCAGGTCGGCCTCGGGCTCGGGCACGAACAACGGCTCGTTGATGATGTTCTTCCGCTTGACCGCGAAGACCGGCACCCGGCGGAACCCGAGCTTCTTGTACAGCCGGATGGCCGGATCGTTGTCATGCATCACCGACAGGTCGAGGTGATCGCGTCCGCGCCCGATATACCGCTCGGCCAGAACTCGCACCAACGCTTCGCCCACCCCCGGAACCGGCGTCAGGGGGTCCACGGCGAGACACCACAGGCTGGTGCCCTGGTCGGGGTCGTCGAAGGCCAGAACGTGGTCGATCCCGGTCACGGTCCCGATGACCGCCCCGGTGTGTTCGTCCTTGGCGACCAGGTAGGTGAATGTGCGGGTGCGTTGGTTGGACCACATCAGGTCCGGGTCGGCCGGAACCATGTGCCGGGCGGCGTAGATGCGGTTCACCTCTTCGGCGTCACTCGCGTCGCTCATCGTGCTGACGACGACGCCGGGGATCAGTTCCCGACGCGGGCGATACCGGTGCAGCTCCAGCCGGTAGGTCATGGACGGGTCGATGAACAGCTCATCAGGGGCACGCGAGACCAGCACGTGTGGATCGGGCACGTACATGGCAATATCGCGGCGGCCTTCCTCCTCCGCCCGCAGGAGGTTGATCA
Source organism: Phytoactinopolyspora mesophila (assembly GCF_010122465.1). Lineage (NCBI taxonomy): Bacteria > Bacillati > Actinomycetota > Actinomycetes > Jiangellales > Jiangellaceae > Phytoactinopolyspora > Phytoactinopolyspora mesophila. The sequence goes on from NZ_WLZY01000002.1 coordinate 750,823, forward strand.
GTTCGTCGTCGTCGTCGAAGGTCTGCGCGAACAACAGCCGCCCCCAGCCGCAGTCCATGGCGACATCGCGCCGCATGTCGCGCACCAAGTGCTCGGGCGTCTCCTGCCACGGCCGGCTCCACAGCGGCCGCCGTGGCTCGCTTGTTCCTCGGCGGCGGGCATCGGTCACGGCGTGCCTGTCTCGCCGAGGTGGGTCTGGAGCCACATTTCGAGCAGACCGAGCTGCCAGAGCCGGTTTCCGCGCAGCGGTGTCAGCTCGGCGTTCGGGTCAGCCAACAGCGTGTCCACGTATTGATCGTTGAACAAGCCGCGGTTGCGCGCCGCGGGCGAGTGCAAGGCGTCACGCACTCGGTCGAGATAAGCGCCGCGCAGGTACTTGAGCGCCGGCACCGGGAAGTATCCCTTCGGGCGGTCGATGACGTCGTGTGGCAGCACGCGCCGCCCGGCCTCTTTGAGCACGCCCTTACCTTCCTGGGCGAGCTTGTACTCCGGCGGGCACTGTGCGGCGAGTTCGACCAGCTCGTGGTCGAGGAACGGGACACGCGCTTCCAGGCCCCACGCCATGGTCATGTTGTCGACACGTTTGACTGGATCGTCGACCAACATGACCTGGGTGTCCAGTCGTAGCGCGGCGTCGACGGCGGTCTCGGCGCCGGGCCGCTTCATGTGCGCGGTGACGTACTCGAGGCTGACCGGAGAGTCGGTCAGGTGCTCGGGGCGAACGACCTGGCGCATCCCGTCGTGATCGCGGTCGAAGAACGCCTCGGCGTAGATCTCCACGGCCCTGGAGCGGTCGACGTTGGCCAGCGGCGGGTACCAGTGATAGCCGGCGAACACCTCGTCGGCGCCCTGACCGGACTGCACCACTTTGACGTGTTTACTGACTTCCTGGCTGAGCAAGAAGAAGGCGACGGCGTCGTGGCTGACCATCGGCTCGCTCATGGCCTGGATGGCGTCTTCGAGCGCCGGCAGCATGCGCTCTGTGCCGATGCGGATCTGGTGGTGCTCGGTGTCGAAGGTGCGTGCGACGACGTCGGAGTACTTGAACTCGTCGCCCTCTTCGCCGCCCACGGCATCGAAGCCGATGCTGAAGGTGTTGAGCCCGGTCTGGCCTTCTTCGGCGAGCAGGCCGACGACGAGGCTCGAGTCGAGGCCACCGGAGAGCAGCACGCCGACCGGGACGTCGGCGACCAGCCGCCGCCGGACCGCAACTCGTAGCGACTCGAGCACCGCCTCTTCCCAGTCAGTCTCGCTCCACCCGGACTTCTCCGGGTCGCGGGTGGCGGTCAGGTCCCAGAACAGGCGATCACGGCTGGTGCCGTCCGGCTCGATGATGCGAACCGTGGCCGGCGGGAGCTTCCGGACCCCGCGCAGGATGGTGTACGGCGCCGGGACGACGGCGTGCCAGGACAGGTAATGGTGCAGCGCTACTGGATCGATACTGGTGTCGATCCCACCGGAGCGCACCAGCGCCGGGAGGCTGCTGGCGAACCGGATCCGGCTGCTGGTCTCGGAGTAGTACAGCGGCTTGATGCCGAGTCGGTCGCGCGCGAGGATCAGCCGGCCGGTGTCGCGTTCGTGGATCGCGACGGCGAACATGCCCTTGAAATGGTCGACGAAGTTCTCGCCCCAGCGATGGTAGGCCTTCGCGATGACCTCGGTGTCCGACGTCGAGAAGAACCGGTATCCGGCCTTGGCCAGGTCCTCACGCAACTCTTTGTAGTTGTAGATACAGCCGTTGAAAGCGATGGTGAGGCCGAGTTCGGCATCGACCATGGGTTGGTGACCGTGCGAGGTCAGGTCGATGATGGAGAGCCGTCGGTGACCGAGGGCCAGTGACCCGTGGGCATAGGCCCCGTAATCGTCCGGGCCACGCGCCACCATCGCGTCGCACATCTGGGCCACCGCCGCCAGATCAGCGGAGCGGCCGTCGAACGTGTACTCGCCTGAGAGTCCGCACATGTAATTTGACCCTACACGTCGCCTTCCGGCCGTGACACGTGACCAGGTAACGGCGACGTGTCGAATCGGTGCTCCCTCCGATCCCTCAGCGCCACTTCGCGGGACGGTTGTACGTAGCACCCGGCACGGTGACGACGTCGGGCAGTTGAGCGGCTTTGATACGGCCTGCGCCGATGGTGAACGAGGCAGGCATAAGTGCGCGCAGATGTGCCGATGTTCGACGAGGTGGGAAAGCGGCCACGGCGAAGAGTTCGGGGTCGATGGACTGAGCCGTTCTGATTGCCGGAGCGAGATCACTGTCGGCGCTGATGAGTAGCGCGGTGGTCATGGCTTGACGGGCGGCGTCGGCCACGAGCGCGGTAGAGATGTTGACGTCTGTTTCCTTCTCCTCATAACTGGTCCAACTCATTCTGCACACGCGGCACATCATTTGTTTCCGCTGGTAGCGTCCATAGACAACCTCGAGCGTTGCGGGGTAGCTATTGGCGAGAGCCTTGATGTATGTGTCTTGGCGGGCCTGGCCATCAGGGTCGTCGAGCACGCTGGCGGTGAAGTACTTCACCGCCACCAAGCGATCGCGCGGCCGCAGCAGCCGGGCAAGGGCGACAAGATCAAGCCAGAGGTAGCGCCGGCCCCATTTCTCGTGGATGCCGTGGTAGAGGTTGAAACCATCCACGTAGACGATGAGATCCGACACTTGCCCTCCTCGATCTTGTGCCGATGATTGTTACACCGAGGACTGACAAGCTTGCATGTATTTGCGTCTAGTTGCTCTAGACAGATCCGGTTGATTGCCTAGTTGACCCAAACTGCCCAACTTGACTTGCTCATTCTGCGGAGGTGCCCTACGCTGGTCGTAGACCCCACCACGCTTCAGCGAGCGTGGCCCGACGGCCCTCTTCGGAGGGCCGTTTTTGTATGACAGGGGGCTTGGTGATGCTCGGCGCGATGAACCCGACTGTCGATACCAGAGTGCGCTTGACTCGGTGGCGGTCCTTGTAGCCGGAGCCACGTGGACCGCCGCCACGAGCTGATCACCAGGTGTAGAACTCGCTGAAGGTCTGGCCGCCGTCGGTGGAAACGACGATCGACTGACCCAGCGCCACATACACCTCGCCGTCCGGCGCAACCGTCATCGCCTGCGGACGCTCATCCAGGTCGGCGCCCGCTTCCCAGGTTTCGCCTCCGTCGGCGCTGCGATGAACCGCCCCGTCCGGCCCTACGCCGACGAGCTGGTCGGGTTGCGGCCAGTCGATGAGCATGATGATGGGCGCGTCGTCGAGGACGTCGAACTGGGCGCCGCCGTCGGCGCTGAGCGCGGGCCCGTCCTCGGTGGTGACGATCACCGACTCGGCGTCCTCGGGGCTGATGGCGACGTCGGCCATGGCGAGTTGACCCAGCCGTTCCCAGTCTTCATGGTCATCACTGCGCATGAGCTCAGCCGTCGCGCTGTCGAATCCGTAGACCACGCCGTGCTTGGCGTCGAGCGCATGGAAGTCGACCTCACCCATGAGCGATACCTCGTCCCACGTCTGGCCTCCGTCGGTGCTCTCGAGCAGCCCGAGATTGGCCGGCAGATCGGTGCGGCTGTTCGGATGGCCGCTGGCCAGGAAGCTGTCGGTGTCGACCACGGTGAAACCCATGAAGTCGTGGTCGTCGTCGCTCACCTCTGTGGCTTGGTCCTCGGCAACGGTGAACAAACCGTAGTGGGTGGCGACGTAGAGGACGTCGTCGGCAACACCGAGCCCGTGGATGTGACCGAAGTCGCTCTCAGCGGCGTCCGCGGATTGGCCGGAAGCCGACTCATCATGGTCGTGATCGTCGTCGCCGCCGCAGCCGCCAAGGAGGAGTCCGGCCGCGACAGCGGCGGCCAGGCCCGTCGGACGGCGTCGCGCGTTCACGATGGGACCTCCTCGAGAAGATCGCGCATCAGGTCGATCTCCTCCCGCTGGACCTCGATGATCTCTGCCGCCAACTCCTCGACCTCGGCATCGGAACCGTCGGCGAGAACAGTTTCCGACATGCTGATGGCGCCTTCATGATGCTCGATCATCATCGTCAGCCACATCCGGTCGAATTCCGCGCCGGAGGCGTTCTCGAGCGCTGCCATCTCCTCGTCGCTCATCATGCCCTCCATGCCGGAGGTGTCGCCATGCCCGGCGTGTGGATCGTCTGGGTCCGGGACGTCCTCACCCCAACTCTCGAGCATCTCCGTCATTTGATCGATCTCCGGCTGCTGAGCTGCCTGAATCTCATCGGCAAGCGTGCGTAGTTCGGGCATGTCGCTACGTTCCGGAACGAGCTCCGACATGTCGACGGCCTGGACGTGGTGCGGGATCATGCCCTGGGCGAACTCGACGTCGGCCGCGTTGTGTCCTGCCTCTTCGCCGCTCGTCGCGCTGTCGTTCGCGGTGCCGTCGAGGGCATCGTCGTCATTCCCGCAGGCGGTGAGCCCGACGGCGGCGGTGAAGGCTAGCCCGGCGATGACGGACACAGCCTTGGTAGGTGTGCTGAGTTTGTTGTTACGCATTAGATGTCCTTCGATTCTGCTGGTGTTGAGCGGTTGCCTGGCGACGGTCAGACCCATGGAAGGCGTGCTCGGCAGCCAACTCAGAGTGGGCGATTGCCGCCGTGCCGCTGGGCACGCCGGTGGTATCGAGCAACAGGGGTCTGAGCGGTGGCCTCTAGGTCCGCATCACGCCGAGCGACAGCAGAAGCGCGAAGCCGTGCGGACGACGAGGCGGCCGCAGCAGTGCGGTGTTCCATCCGGCGCGACGCGTGAACCGGGATGTTGCCGCCCGAAGCCATGGGTTGGTCAGCAGCCATGTGCCCAGCGCCATGATGATGGCGCTCAGAATGGCGAGGCAGAGATGCAGAAGATGGTCATGGTCAGACGAGTGGCCAGCGCTGTTTGACGAGGACGACGCGGCCGTGGTGCCGGTGCTGTGGGCGGCGGGTTCATCGTGTGCAGCGCCGTGCCGGGTCTCGTCGTGAAGCGAAGGAGCATGCTGACCGACCATTGCCGCGGCGGAGTGCGACGATGGCGCGGGACCGGCGAGCTGGTGCATGGCCACCACGCCCAGTGACAGCGCGCCGATCAGCAGCAATAACACTGCATGACGGTGCCTCCGCGGCGGCATTCTCCCCACGAGATCCGAGCATACCCACGGCCGGCGGCGCCACCCACGTCAACACGTTGTCGCGTTACGCCCGGATCGAGACCCTTCCGTGTTGATCATGGGCAAGTGCAGGGATCGAGTCGCTGCAAGGGTGTTTTCGCCCATGATCAACGAGCAGGGTGGCGGAGCGCCGCGACGGCGAGCTTCGCCGCGTGGGCGATCGAGGCGTCGGCGCTGGGCAAAATCAGCCGGCCGCGTGTCGAGAGGGTGAACACAGCGATCGCATATGCCTCCCCATTGGGATACTCGACGACGCCGCACTCGTGCCGCAGCGCGACGAACGTCCCTGTCTTGCCGGACACGACGACGTCGTCGAACGGGAACGCGGCGGCCAGCCGTTGGGTCCAGACCTGCTGAGCCATCACCGAGCGGAGGAAGGCGCACTGTTCGCTCGATGCAGCCCTGTCTTGCCAGACGGCTTCGAGCAGCTTGGTCATGTCGAGGCACGTTCCTACGTTGTTGGCTGCGCGCCCGGCGTCGAAGGTGCTGAGTTCGGACAGCGTCGCCGCGTTTTGAACGTGCCGGATGGCTTCGTCGAGCGACGCGCTGCCGAAGTCGTCGACCAGGGACGCATACAGATCACGAGTGCCGCCGACGACGCGGGTCGCTGTGAGGCCGATGTCCGCGAGCATCGCGCTGATCCGGCTCGCCCCGACGAGGTCGAACAGGGCATCGGCGGCCGCGTTGTCGCTGACGGTCATCATCGATCGCACCGCGTCCCGCCAGGACAACGTGACCGGATCGGTCATCGCCGCGATGCCGGTCGACCCCGGAGTGCGTTGCGCCGGATCGAATGTGGTGGTGGCGAGCGGGTCGATCTCGCCTGCGTCGACCATGCGGGCGAAGGCAACCGCCAACGGCAGTTTGAACACCGAGGCGAGCACCACTTGTTCGTCCGCCTGGAAGCTGACCTCGCGGCTTCGGTCGTGCAGGTCTGTGGCATGCAGACAACCGAAGACACCGGCGTCTTGGAAGGATCGCTCGATCTTCGCGATGGTGGCCCCGGTCATTTTGTCACCCGGCTTCTGGTTGGTTCAGGATGGCGTCGACGGCAGTTCGGACACGGCCCGTGGCGGCCGGTCCGCGGAACGCCGGCCGGTGGTGTCATCGCCTCGAACTAGTGTGTGGACGATCGCCGTGGGCAGCTGAGCGATCGGCGGGCGGAGCGCTCCCCGCCAGGCCAGTCGGAGGAGCAGGCTCAGCGGTTGATCCTGGATCGGTACAACGACGCTGCCGTCGCTGGCGACCTCGCCCGGGCTGTCGGTCGTGAAGCTGACGCACCTGCCGGAGGCGACCAAACCACGGATGACGCGGTCGTCGGAAACCTCGTGCAAGGTCTCAGGTAGGAAGCCGTGTCGCTCACAGGTGCTTATGAGGTCGTCATGTGCGGCCGGAGTCTGATCGCGGGGTGGCAGTGCGAGAGCGTGACCGGCGAGTTCTCCCAATCTGACGCGTCCGGCCCGAGCGGCCGGGTGTTCGGCAGGCAGTAGACAGTTCAACGTGACGTTCACCTGCGGGCCCAGAGTGAGGCCGCGTACGGCGGCCGGCTCGCGGAGCACTCCGACATCGGCGCGTGCATGGAAAAGGTCGTGGATCTGATCGGGTGTCGCTTGCTCGCTGATGTCGACATCGGCCTCCGGTGCGCTCCGGCGGCAGGCGGCAAAGAGTGCGGCATAGTGGCCCGAGCCCAGGCCAGGTGACACGCGCACGGAGATCCGCGGCTTCGCCGGCTCTTCCTGGCGGCGTGCGAGCAACCGGAGCTGTTCGACCTCGTCCAGCACCCGGTGTGCCGCCGGCAGTAGGGCATTCCCGGCCTCGGTCAGCGTGACCCCCTGGCTGCCTCGGTCGCACAGGCGTACCCCGAGTTCCGTTTCGAGACGTTTGAGCCCCTGTGACAAGGGTGGCTGGCGGATCCCCAGCCGTTGCGCGGCCTGCCCGAAATGCCGCTCATGGGCGATGGCGGTGAAGTACTCCAGATGCCGGACCAAGTCCATGAAGAGGAACGATATTCGAAATCGATGGGAAGGAGGGTGATATCCATATTGGACCCGAGGCGTCGTCGCGTGTTTGGGTCGTGAATCGTGAGGCGCACATGGGGGTTGTGGGGCACGGCGGTGCTCGGTGTGGCGACTGCCGTCACGTTGATCGTCGCGCACGTCATGAGTGAACGAGCCTCGGTCGAAGGACTCGAAACATGGGGCGATATTGCCTTCCTCGACGACTACGCCGAGAACCTGGGCATCGTGATGGGAAGGGCGCGAGGACACAGCAGCGACCCCGAGGCGTTCGCACGGAGAGTCGATGGCCCAGGGCCGGATGTCGAGATTCTGAAGCTGTCCGGGGCGACGCACGAAGGCGGGGCCGAGATCGTCCTGCGGCTGCGCAGACATCGGCCCGAGCGCCAGGGCTGGAGCTGGATGCCGCCGGGCAACGCGGACACCTACGAGATCAGTGCTTGCTATCGGTGGGTGTTCGGCGCACCTGACGGTCGCGAGGGTCCGGAACGGCTCAGGAAGTGCCCGGACAATCCGGTGATCCACCTCGGCCCTCCTCCCGTGGTCCCCGCGATCCCGGGTGGTTTCCCCGATCGGCTGGAAGCCGATCTGAGGTTGCTGAACGCTGCTGACAGGGAGTCCGAGTCTGCGGTTGCGCGCACGGTACGGTCGACCTACGGCGAGGCAGCCGATGCTGCCCTCGACGTGCCGGGGACGCACCCTGACGAGATATTGAACAGCAATGATGTTCTAGCAGGAGATGACTGGTTAGTGACCGTGGACAATGCGATCGGAATAGCAATAGGCCAGGACAGGGAGTGCGTGCTTGGCCGAGTCACCGCACATGAGGTGAGGGTGTGGCATCCGCCGCGCATCGCCCTCGAGCGCGGTGAGATCGGCTGCTCGGCGAGCTGGGCAGCGCGGGGCGGTGAGCTATGAGCGTCCCAACACACCTCGGAACCCGCCGGATGCGGGGCATGGCCATCGCGGGTATCGCCTCGACGGCGCTCATTCTGTCGTCGTGCAGCGGCGACCCGCCCGACCCGGACCCGGCGGCCGAAGCAGTGGCCGAAGCGCTCGTCTCGGGAGAGTTCGGGGGCGTCGCATTGGCGGGTGCAGCTGCCAGTGACGTCGAGGCCGAGTTCGAAGAGATCGTCGAAGGCATGGGCGGGCTGACCAGGTCGGTCGACGTCCGGGCCATCGTGGCCGATGAGGAGCTCGAGGACGCGTGGGCCGTCACGTATGACGTCTCATGGAATCTGAGTGGTGACACCAACGGGACAGGCGGGGAAGCGAACGGCGACGACGCACCCCCGGACGACGAGCCGGACGACGCGGATGAGACGGACGACGCATCGGAAGAAGACGGGGAAGACGACCCCGGCGAAGATGACAGCGAGGCGAGTGCGTCCGTCGAGTGGTCTTACTCCACCACGGCGCGGCTGATCCTCGACGACGAGGGCGAGGATGAGCAATGGCGCACGGAGTGGGCGCCGTCGCTACTGCACCCCGACCTGGAGTCCGGTGACCGGCTCCGGCTGCGCCGCCAATCCGCCGAACGGGCCGAGATCTTTGGCGCGGGCGGGTCGGTCCTGGTGACTGACCGTGATGTGTTCCGCATCGGCATCGACAAGACCAAGTTCGACGACGGCACCAGTGAAGGCGACATGGTTGCTGCCGCGGAAGCGCTGGCCGACGTCGTCGGCGTTGATCCCGAGGGCCTTGGGGAGCGCGTCCGGGCGACGGGTGACCAAGCCTTCGTCGATGCCGTGACCCTGCGGCAGACCGATGTGGGCTCGATACTCAACGACATCGAAGACATCGACGGCGCCGTGGCATTACCGGACACCATGCAGCTCGCGCCGACTCGCGAATTCGCGCGGCCGATTCTGGGCACGGTCGGCGACGCGACAGCGGAGATCGTCGAGGAATCCGAAGGACGTATTCAAGCTGGCGACCTGGTAGGCACGTCCGGTCTGCAGCGTCAGTACGACGAACGGCTAAGGGGCACACCGGGGCTTCAGATACAGATCGTGCCGAGCGACGGCGACCCGTCGACCGTTCACGAGAACGAGCCCGAAGCGGGAGAGGACCTGGTCACCACCCTCAGCATCGACTTGCAGATGTATGCCGAAGATGTGCTGTCCGACGTGGGGCCGCCGAGCGCGATCGTCGCCGTCCAGCCGTCGACGGGTCATGTCTTGGCTGCGGCCAGTGGGCCCGGCAGCGAGGGCTACTCCACTGCCACGCTGGGACAGTACGCTCCTGGCTCGACCTTCAAAGTCGCCACGGCGCTGGCGTTGCTCCGCGCCGGGCTGACACCGGACAGTTCGGTCGAGTGCCCGGACACCATCAACATCGACGGCCGCGAGTTCGGCAACTACAGCGCCTACCCGGAGAGTGCCCTTGGCGAGATCACCCTCCGCACGGCGCTGGCTGAATCGTGCAACACCGCCTTCATCGGTCTGAACGGCGAAGTGCCGCAGAGCGCGCTCGCTGAGGCGGCCAATTCGCTGGGGCTTGGGCTGGGCAACGAGAACGAGCTGGGCTACTCGGCCTTTCTCGGATCCGCGCCAGACGAGGCCGACGGCACCGCGCATGCCGCTTCGATGATCGGTCAGGGCGAGCTGCTGGCTTCACCGCTGGCGATGGCGACCGTCGCGGCGTCGATCTCCGCCGGAGAGACGGTGGCGCCACGCCTCGTCGAGGGGGCCGGCGAGACGGACCCCGAACCGTCTGTTCCGTTTGATGACGACGAGGCGGAGCAACTGCGCGACATGATGTACGCGGCGGTGGACAGCGGGAGCGCGACTTTCTTGCAGAGTGTCCCCGGTGAGCGAGTGGGGGCCAAGACCGGCACGGCTGAGTACGGCACGGACAGTCCGCCGCGCACTCATGCCTGGATGATCGCTATTCAGGGTGACTTCGCCGTCGCCGTGTTCGTCGAGGACGGTGACTCCGGGTCGCAGACGGCTGGTCCGTTGCTCGAAGAGTTCCTCAGCGGGATCTGAGTTGCCGACTTCGATACCGCCAGGTGGAGTTTGCGGCCGGAAACCGGCCCGGAACCCCTCTGGCGGTATCGAAGTCGGCTCGAAATTCGGCTAGCTGACGGGCTGGTTGATCGCGCTCAGCAAGTCGGCGAACCACGGGGTGGCGGGGTCGAACGCCTTGCCGCCCTTGACTCGCTCGAACTCGATGGCGCGCAGCCGTCCACCGTGCTCTTCGTCGTGCCCGATCAGGCCGCCTTCGCGGCGTAGCGCACACTCGACCGCATAATCGGTGCAGCTCTTGATCAGCCGAAGGTCGTCGGCGTTGGCCGCGGCGGACCGGCTGTAGTATCCGCTCTTCTCCACGCGGACCTTCTCCGCGCCGAGCCGCGCGGCGAATTGCTTGGCGAACCACTCACCCGGATTGACTTTGTCCAGCTTGACGTGGCCGAACGGGTCGCGGGGGACTTCCTGCCCGGATGCCTCCAGCTCGGCGACGATCTCCTCGACCCCGGCGCCCTCGGACAAGAAGATGGTGGCGCAGCCGATCTCGTCCATGATGGCGCGCAGCCGGCCGGCCTCGGCATCGATGTCGAGCTCGAGTTCCGGCACGTAGACGGCGTGCACATCCCAGCGTCGCGGATCGACACCGATCTCCGGCGCCCATTCCTGAGTAGCCAGCCAGGACCGGTAGGCGCGTGCGGTGGCAGCGGTGAGCCAGCCGCAGTGGCGGCCCATGACCTCGTGGATCACCAGGTGGCGCGGATTGGATGTGTTCTCGGTGACGACGTTCTGTGCGTACCGTGCGCCTTGCTCGGCCGCGGTCCATGCCCCGAGGCTCTGGCGCACGGGGATGATGTCGTTGTCGACGGTCTTCGGCAGGCCGACGACGGTCAGCTGGTACTCATGACGAGCGAGGAACGCCGCGAGGTCGGCGGCAGTGGTGTTGGTGTCGTCGCCGCCGATGGTGTGCAGGACGTCGACGCCGTCGCGCTCCAGTTGCTCCGCGGCGACCTGCAACGGGTCCTGACCCTCGGCCACTAGACCGCGCTTGACCGCATCTTCGACGTTGGTGAGTTTGACGCGGCTGTTGCCGATCGGGCTTCCGCCGAATCGGTGCAGCCGGTGGGCAGTGGCACGGATCTCGGGCGTGATCGTGACCGAGCGGCCGGTAAGAAGCCCTGCGTAGCCATCGAGGTAGCCGATGATCTCGACGTCCGGCGCGATCTCGGTGTAGCGCTCGATGAGGCCGCCCACAGCAGACGAGAGACAGGGTGCCAAGCCCCCTGCGGTCAGCATCGCGACTTTACGAATCGGCTGTTCAGGCATGGTTTTGACCTTTCCGCACACACTTCCCGCGCATTCAAGATGTTGGCGACGCATCACGCCGTCGTGCTGCGGTCCCATGCAACCCTATCTAAGGTGCCGATTCGCCGGACACTGCGTTGCGTCCTGCAGAGTGTGGCTCCCGGCGCACGCCGTGCAGGACGCAGCGCAACGTCCTGCGAACAGTCCGGAACGTGGGATGTTTCGGCCAAATGACGGAAGACCCCTTACTCTTGGCCGGGTGACGTCGCATGCCGATCCCGACCTGTTCGCTGAGCTGACCGCTGAACTGAGTGGCTTCCCTGCCGCACAGCAGCCGGACTGGCCGGATCGTGGCGCGGTCGATCAGGCGGTATCTGAGCTTCGGGCCATGCCTCCTCTGGTGTTCGCCGGTGAATGCGACCTGCTCCGCGAGCGGTTGGCCGCGGTCTCGCGCGGCGAGGCATTCTTGCTGCAAGGCGGCGACTGCGCCGAGACCTTCGACGGGGTCACCGCGGACAACGTTCGCAACAAACTCAAGACGCTCCTGCAGATGGCTGTCGTGCTGACATATGCCGCCAGCATGCCGGTGGTGAAGGTCGGGCGGCTGGCCGGCCAGTTCGCCAAGCCGCGTTCCAAGCCGACTGAGATCCGCGACGGCGTCACGCTGCCGGCCTTCCGCGGCGATATCGTCAACGGTTTCGAGTTCTCTGAGAGCAGCCGCACCCCGGATCCAGCACGGATGGTGCGCGCCTACCACGCTTCGGCAGCGACACTGAACCTGACCCGCGCGTTCGTCGGAGGTGGCTTCGCCGACCTTCACCAGGTACACGCGTGGAACACCGACTTCGTCCGCTCGTCACCAGCCGGTCAGCGCTACGAGCGGTTGGCTGGCCGCATCGACCAGGCGTTGCGCTTCATGCGCGCCATCGAGGTCGAGTCGGAGAACGTCCACAAGGTCGAGCTCTACTCCAGTCACGAAGCGCTGCTGCTTGACTACGAGACCGCGCTGACCAGGGTTGATTCACGTACCGGTCAGCCGTACGACGTCTCCGGCCACTTCGTCTGGGTGGGAGAGCGCACCAGGCAGCTCGACGGCGCCCACCTGGAATTCGCGTCCCGGATCCGCAACCCGATCGGGGTGAAGGTCGGGCCCACAACGTCGCCCGACGACCTGATGGCCCTCGCGGAGAAGCTGGATCCGGACCGTGAGCCTGGTCGGCTGACCTTCGTCTCCCGGATGGGCGCCAAGGCGATACGCGACGGTCTGCCGCCATTGATCGAGAAGGCGATTGCCAGCGGTCTCGTGGCGTCGTGGATATGTGACCCGATGCACGGCAACACCTACGAGGCTCCGAGCGGGCACAAAACCCGGCGTTTCGACGACGTGATGGACGAGGTGCGTGGCTTCTTCGAGGTTCATCGCACTTTGGGCACTCACCCGGGCGGGCTGCACGTCGAGCTCACCGGCGACGACGTCACCGAGTGTGTCGGCGGCGGGGATCCCATTGCCGAGGACGGCTTGCACAGCCGCTACGAGACGGTGTGCGATCCACGGCTGAACCGCACCCAGTCTCTGGAACTTGCCTTCCTCGTCGCCGAACTGCTCGACACCGCGCGCTGAAGCCTGCCCGCCGACGCGTGCGGCAAGCTGGTCCCAGTGCTTCTCGCCGAGCCTCGTCAGTAGCGCATGCCCATCGCGTCCTGAACGTCAGCGAGTGTCCGGTTGGCGACGTCGTTGGCGCGCTCGCTCCCGGCGCGCAACACGTCGCGGACGAGTTCCGGATGGGCGGCGAGCTCAGCGCGTCGTGCCCGGAGTGGTCGCAGGTGTTCGTTGACGGCTTCGGTGACCACGCGTTTGAGGCCGCTGGCGCCGCTGTCGCCGACCTCCATGGCCAGCTCGGCCGGGTCCGAACCACCGCACAACGCCCCCATGAGCAGCAGACTGGCGACCTCGGGCCGCCGCTCGGGCTCGAAGGTGATCAGCCGTTCGCTGTCAGTGACTGCGCGCCGGATGAGGTCCGCGGTCTCGTCCTCGCCGGCGCTGAGGGCGATGCCGTTGCGGCGGCTCTTGCTCATCTTCCGGCCGTCGACGCCGAGCAGCGTCGGCGCCGGCGACAGTAGCCCTTGTGGTTCGGCGAACAGCGAACGCCCGGCGGAGAAGCGCTCGTTGAACCGGCGGGCCAGTAGCCGTGCCTGTTCGATGTGCGGCAATTGGTCCGCGCCGACGGGCACCAGGTTGCCATGACAGAACAGGATGTCGGCGGCTTGGTGCACCGGATAGGTCAGGAGTAGGCCGCTGATGGAGCGGATGCCGGCTGCCTCGGCCTCATCCTTGACCGTTGGATTCCGCTGCATCTCGGCGACGCTGGTGAGCGCCAGGAACGGCAGTAGCAGCTGGTTGAGGGCCGGCACCGAGCTGTGGGTGAAGATGGTGGTTCGCTGGGGATTCAGACCGGCAGCGAGGTAGTCGAGGACGACCTCGTGCACGGTGGTCGCGATGCTGGCTGGAAGGTGGCGGTCGGTGATGACCTGATAATCCGCGATCACCACGTAGGTCTCCACGCCGAGTGCCTGTAGCTCGACCCGATTGCGTAGTGTCCCCAGGTAGTGCCCAATGTGCAGCGGGCCCGTGGGGCGATCGCCGGTCAGCACGCGGTAGCGTTCCGGAAATGTCTGGACGTCGCCGGGATCAGCCAGCAGGGTCTCACGGATGATCGCCGGGTTCACGGTGTTCGTCATGGTTCTGCTCCTTGGATGAGGAGCCGCCGACGACGGGCCAGCCGATGAGGTCGTGACGATGAAATTTCTCGGCCGCCTGCGACGGCGGCCGATGGGTGTGCTCGGGTCGGGCCGCCGGTTAGGGCAGCCACCACCAAGAGGCGAGCACAGTAAACGTCACGTCCAGCAGTATGTCATGCCACCACCCTTCTCGGTGATCGTCAGTGCGTTGTGGCTGCTGACCGCAGTGCAAATTGGGGCAAAATGCGCCGCGCGACGACCACAACGCACTGACGATCACCGAAAGGGGCGCGAACTGGCTGACGATCAGCGACGGCTGAAGAGACCGGTCGGATCATGCTGCTTTCGCAGCGCGATGAGCCGCTCGAAATTCGCCCCTAACGACGCGCGCAGCACTTGTTCTCCCTCCTCGTAGAAGCCGGGGAAGTTCAGGTACTCCGCGCCCGTGGAGTACGCGCTCATCGCCTGGTGCGCGTTCCTCGCCCACTGGATGTTCGCGTTGTCGTCGTCGGGACTCTCCCAGTTGGCCTCGATCCCGAGCAGGAACGGCGCGGAACGATCCCCGAATGCGGTCTCCTCGGCGCCCACCCGGCTGAACGCGCCGCCGAGCTGCCAGATATCGAGGGTCGAATGTGGCGACGGGCTTGCCTCATTGATCTTGGTCAGCAAGCCGAGGGCGTCGTCGTCAAGCCCGGTGAGGTACAGCGACTTCCAGTAGTAACGCAGCTCGTGTGCTGGGTAGTCGTCGTCGAAGGCTCGCTGAGCGTCGAGGTACGGGATGACGTCGCTGAGATCGGCGATCGGATTGCCGAAGTCGCGCAACGGCGCGAGGTCGTGACGTGCCTCAGCGGAGTCGCCCAGATGCATCGCGGCAAACGTGACCACGGGCGTGTGATGGTACTCGGCCGGGATCTCGTCGAGCGCGGGCGCGTGCCACAGGATCGCGAACGAGCTGACCTCGTCCGGTGCTGTGCTGGCCCACTCACGGTAGTTTCGCAGCGCGCTCTGGGCGTCCTGCCAAGTGTGGAAGACGAGGGCGAACGATACGTCTGGCCCGACGGGATAGGCGTGATATTCGAACGACGTCACGGCGCCGAGGCCGCCTCCGCCTCCACGCAAGCCCCAGAGCAGTTCTGGGTTCTCGGTTTCACTGACGTGCAACCGCTCGCCGGCTGCCGTGATGACGTCCGCGGCGGCCAGATTGTCCGAACTGGTTCCGTAGGCGCGGCGCAGCCACCCGATTCCACCGGCCAGCGTCAGCCCGGCAATACCCGTCTGGCTGACCAGGCCCAACGGAACGGCCAGGCCGGCAGCTTGAGAAGCGCGGTCCACGTCGCCGATCGTCGCGCCGCCCTGCGCCCGGACTCGGCGGCGAGCAGCGTCGACCTGCACTTCCCTCATCCGGGACAGATCGACGACGATCCCGTCGTCAGGTACCGCGGTGCCCGCCACGTTGTGGCCGCCACCGCGCACGGACAGCGGCATAGCGTGCTGGCGTGCGTAGGCGATCGCGGTCGCGACGTCGTGGGCGTTGGCACAGCAGATGATGAGCGCCGGACGACGGTCGATCATGCCGTTCCAGACGGCTCGCGCGTCGTCGTACGCGGCATCACCGGGGCGGATCAGCGTGCCATGAAGTCGAGCTTCGAGATCCTGGGTTGGGGTCACGTCAAACCTGCCTTCTGCCGACCCCAGCGGTCACTGACAGCCGTGGCGCAGCTCCGTCGTGATCGGGGTGTCGTAGTGAGCACCGCTGGTCGGTGCGGACGCTGTGGACGCTACGCAGTTCCGCGGCGGCCGCTCATCGAGAGGATCATGTAACTGCCAGCTTGGGTGCATGGTCAGAATTCACCATGCGCGCGCCCGTCGAGAGCTTGTCGCCCCTGTTGAAGTAGGTGTTCAGCTGGACGATGGAGGAAACCAGGCGCGCTGCGTGGCGGAGTGTTAGGCGAGGTGGTGTTCGTATGCGAACGACGCCGCAGCGGACCGGGACGTGACATCCAGCTTGCGGAAGATGTTGCTGACGTGCCGGGCGACGGTATGTTCGCTGATGACAAGCTCTGTGGAGATCTCCCGGTTGGACTTGCCATGGGCCACGAGCTGGAGCACTTCGACCTCCCTGGACGTCAGCCCATGCGGCTTGCCGGAACCGTGACCGAGTAGTGAAACGGCCCGCGCGACACCGGGCGCCGCGCCCAGCCGCTCGAAGGTGGCCTTGGCCGTTTCGAACTCCAGTCGCGCGGTCTCGTCGTCGGCGGACTCGCGTGCAGCCACGCCGAGCATCAGGCGAACTTCGGCGGTCTCGTATGGGCAGGAGAGCTCCCGGAACCGGTCGCACGCACCGCGCAGAACAGGCAGCGCGTTGGCAATGTCGTGCTTGGAAAGAAAGACGGCGCCTTGTGCCATCTCGGCAAGCGCCCGGAGGTATGGAGCGCGGTTCGCGGTTGCGAGCTCCTGGAGTTCGTCCGCGGAGCCGGTCGCGGCGTCATGATTGCCTAGTGCCAGTTCGGCGTCAACGCGTGCCGAGAGCACACGAGCCCGGCGTACCGGCGTGAGCGAGCCGCTCGCGAGAGCCAGCCGGAGTGCGGCCGCGGCGTCTCGTGCCTCGCCCTTGGCCAGTCGTAGTAATGCCAGGCCCGGCTGCGGAGCACGTCCGAGTTCGTGGGCGCGCCGGAACGCGTCTTCGGCACTGGCATAGTCGCCCCTGCGGCGGCGGATCTCACCAGCGAGGTATTGCCCTTCGGCGACCAGATAGTCACCGAAGGGCGCGAGTTCTTCGGCAGCCCGGAGCACTTCCTGCTCGGCGGCCGACCATTCGCCGTGCAGTGATTGGACCTCACTTCGATGTAGCCGGCACAGGCCCGGATACCAGCTGTCCTGGCCTTTCGCCTCACACCATCGCACCGCCAGATCGGTCCATTCCGACGCCCGGCGCAGCTCTCCGAGTTCTTGACACGTGTAGAGCAGCAGGCAGCAGATCCAGCCCATCGCGAAAGGCGTGAGCTCGTTCCCGAGGGTGACAGCCATAGCTTCGTCGAGGCACGCCAGCCCTGCGGCGACATCGCCGCGGACGGTGAGTATGCGCCCTTGAGTAGCCAGGCCCAGGGCTTCGAGATCACCCTCGTTGAACTGACGGCCAGCGTCGCCGGCCCGACGGGCACTGGTCAGGGCGTCGTCCAAGTTGCCGTTGTAAAGCGCCCAGTCCGCGTCGGCGAGTGCCACATAGCGGCCCTCGATGAGGTCTGGAACCTCGAGCGCGTGCCGGTGGGCGCGCTGGAGCCAGCCGCTGGCTGCCGAGGTTTCGTCGAGATCGAAGTAGCTGTAGAACAGTCTCCACGCGGTGATGGTCGCGCGCCTGGAATCGTGCGCCTCTCGGTGCTTGCGGTAGCCGACCTGTCGTGCGGCGATCGACTCGCGTGGGCGGCCGAGCCAGAAGGCCGCGTCGGAGAGCGCCTCGAGATCGTCGGCCCCGAGTATCTCGGGATCGATGCCGCCGAGGCGATCGTAGATCTCGGTCCAGAAGGCGTGTTTCGCCGGCGTCGATGACCGCCCCGACCCGGTGACCTGGCTCACAATCGCCCCCAGCCCCTGCACATCAGCTCATCCGGCGCGGCGGTCCGTGCGCACGCCGTGGCCAAGATGCGCTACCGAATCATACTGCACCACCAGGTTTGACTACGTGATCTTCGAGCCAGGTGTTCAGCGGCTGCGCCGTGCGCAAGAACTGGACGACACGCTTCTTCGCCGAGGCAGTGCCCAGCCACGCCGCAACCGGCCACTGTTTCCACGCCACCAAACCTTTGTGACGCAGCAGATCAACCCGTGGATGGTCGCGCGGGTAGCCGCGAGGCGCGGTCTTCAGCCGCCCGTGGCCGGTGATCTCGATGCCGTGTCCGGTGAGGTCGGCGACGACGCTGGCCAGTTCCGCACCACGGCGGTCGTCGTCGACGGCATGTCGGTAGCGGGCAAGTTGCTCGGCATCCATCACATACATTCCGCTACCGGCAGCGAGCCCGTCGGCCGACAGCTGGACGTAGCCCCCGCGCTCGAGCGTAGCGCCGATGGCGGTCTTGTACGGGGACTTGTCGGCGCTGAACCGGACGTCGCGATGGGGACGGAAGATCTTGCCGGTGCCGAATTCGGCTTCGAGCTCGGCCAGGAGCTGCACCATGGGCTCGCGCACGTCACGGTCGAAGACCGCTTTGTTGGCCGTCCAGTATGCGCGCGAGTTGTCCGCCTCGAGGCCCTCGTAGAATTCCAGCGCCTCGGCGGGCCAGCCATTGAATGCCACGGTCACCATCCCCGGAAGGCACTTTTCGTGCCGTATGACGCCCTGATCTGTCGAACTGCACTTTACGTGCCGGCCGGCGCTTTAGGTGAACTGGCTCTGCCTGAGAGCTGGCCCTACAACCTCCGGTGATCGTGAGTGGATTGTGGCTGTTCAACCTAGGTGCAAAGGGGGCGAATCGGACTGATTTACAGCCACAATCCACTCACGATCACCGGAGGGGGAGCGTGGCGAGCCGGCCGGCGAGTGGGGCCAGGTGCCTATTGCCGGGAGCCAGGCGCCTATTGCCGGGACCCAGGCACCCATGGCCGGGACTAAAGTGGCGACTGTGACATCTGGTGTGATCGATCTGCGTAGCGACACCGTCACTCGTCCGACGGCGGGGATGCTGGCGGCCATGGCTTCGGCCGAGACCGGTGACGACGTCTACGGCGAGGACCCCACGGTCAACGCCCTGGAGGAGCAGGTAGCCGACGTGCTCGGCCATGAAGCCGCCCTGTTCACCGTGACGGGTTCGATGGCCAACGTTCTCGGCGTCAGTGTGTGGGCCGCTCCCGGAAAAGAGGTTCTGTGTGAGGCGGAGGCTCATATAGTCCGGGCCGAGCAGGGGGCACATGCCGCATTGAACGGCGTCACGACGCGGACCTGGAGTCACCCCGGCGGCCTGGTGGACCTCGACGCGGTCGGGCGGATGATGGTTCCCGACGCTGGCCCGTACCTCGTTTCCACCGCAGCGATCGCCGTCGAGAACACTCACAATTTCGGCGGCGGGTCCGTTCAACCGCTCGCTGACCTGCGAGCGCTCCGAGCGCTGGTGAGCGGCACCGGCGTCCGGCTGCATCTCGACGGCGCCCGCTTGTTCAACGCCCAGGCGGCAACCGGCGTCTCGGTCAAGGAGATCTCCGCACCGTTCGATACCGTCTCCATCTGCCTGTCCAAGGGGCTTGGTGCACCCGTGGGGTCGGTGCTGGCCGGGCCGGCCGACGCGATCGCTGAGGCGCGCTTGCGGCGCAAGCGGCTGGGCGGAGGCTGGCGGCAGGCCGGAGTGCTTGCGGCGGCCGGCCGGTACGCACTCGACCATCACGTCGAGCGGCTGCATGAGGATCACGCGCATGCGCGGCTCATTGCCGAGCTGGTGGCGGACGCCGACAATGCCGTGGTCGATCCCGCCGGCGTCGAGACGAACATCATCGTGCTGAACGTGGGGGAGTCTGCGCAGCGGCTGGTTGCCGAGGCTCGCGCGGCCGGCGTGTTGACCGGCATGGTGGGCCCCGGGCTGGTCCGGCTGATCACGCATCTCGACGTGAACACTGCCCAGGCCCGCAAGGCCGGCGAGATCCTGGCAGATTTGATCCGCACCCCCTGATTCCACACGCCGCTCCCGGTGATCGTCAGTGCGTTGTGGTTGCTATGCGGTCCGATTCGCCCCGGTTTAGCGCCACCGTGACGACCACAGCGCACTGACGATCACCGGGAGTGGGTGCGGGGAAGTCCGTTATTTGAGATGTCCTGTATCAGCTATTGACCCCCCAAGGGGGACTCGCGCAAAGTAATACCCACTGAGTCTGTAGGAATAGTGGGAAGAGGTCGACTTGCAGATCCTCGTCATGCTGGGCCTGGTGGGCTTCGGCGCCCAGATGGTCGACGGAAGCCTCGGGATGGGATTCGGCGCAACCTCGACGACACTATTGCTGGCCATGGGCACATCCCCGGCGTTGGCATCGGCCACGGTGCACCTGACCCAAATCGGCACGACGCTGGCCTCTGGGCTTTCGCACTGGCGATTCGGCAATCTTGACTGGCGGGTGGTGCGCCGGATCGGTATACCCGGTGGGATCGGCGCGTTTGTCGGCGCCACGTTCCTATCCAGCCTGTCGACCGCCGCCGCCACCCCGTTGATGGCCGGTGTGCTGTTCGTTCTCGGTCTCTACATCCTGATCCGTTTCACCGCGGCCGGCGTCCCGGTGGCCAACCTCGGCAAGCCGCTCAGGAACAGATTCCTGGCTCCGCTGGGCCTTGTGGCGGGTTTCGTCAACGCGACCGCAGGCGGAGGATGGGGCCCGATCAGCACGTCGACGTTGCTCGCCAGCGGCCGGATCGAGCCTCGCAAGGTGGTCGGCTCGGTGGGTACCAGCGAGTTCATGGTGGCCACGAGCGCCAGTGCCGGCTTCCTTCTTGGCCTCGGGTTTTCTGGCGTCGAGTTCAGCTGGGTCGCCTTGATGCTGGTTGGCGGAGTGACCGCGGCGCCCATCGCGGCGTGGCTGGTCCGCCACATCCCGCCGCGGATCCTGGGCTCGGCTGTGGGTGGGCTCATTGTCCTGCTGAACTCGCGCACGCTCTTGTCCGAGCATGCGTTCGACGCCTCGAGCGACGTCCGCAGCTCGGTGTACGTAGTGGTGATGGTCGTGTGGGCAGCCGCTGTGGTTCATGTAGTCCGGGTGCATCGCCGGCAACTCGGGCAAGAGTTGGTGGGTACGGGGTCCCGCTGAGGCGGCGCCGTTTCGGTTCCGTCCAGCCTCTCGAGTCCTATCGGACGACGAGTGCTCAGAACGGGGCTGGGGTCGCCACTTCGGCGTTGCGTCGGTCCATGACCGGCGCGAGCCTTCGGATTGCCGAGGCCAGTTCGCGGATGTCCGCGCCACCGAGCGCCTGCGGGCCGTCGCACAGCGCCGATTCGGGGTCGGGGTGAACATCGATGAGGATGCCATCGGCGCCCGCTGCCAGCGCCGCGCGTGACAACGGAAGCACTAGATCACGACGGCCGCTGGCATGCGCGGGGTCGACGATGATCGGCAGGTGCGACAGGCTTTGCACCATCGGGACAGCCGAGATGTCCAGGGTGGCCGGTGTTGCGGGCTCGAACGTGCGGATGCCGCGCTCACACAGGACGATGTCGAGGTTGCCGCGCTGTGCGATGTACTCGGCGGCCATCAGCCATTCTTCGATAGTTGCCTGTATGCCGCGTTTGAGCAGCACGGGCTTCGGGAGCCGGCCGACGGCGTCCAGGAGAGCATAGTTCTGCATGTTGCGGGCCCCGACCTGGAGCATGTCGGCATAACCGGCAACCAGTTCGACGTCGCCGACCTCGGTGACCTCGGTGACAACAGGCAGGCCGGTGGCGTGGCCGGCCTCTGCCAGGATCTGCAATCCGGCTTCGCCCAGACCTTCGAACGCCAGCGTAGAGGAGTGGCGCCGGAACGCACCGCCACGTAACAGTGTGGCACCGGCGGCCCGAGCCATCTCGGCGGCCTCGAACGTCTGCTCGAGCGATTCCACCGCGCATGGACCCGCTAGCAGCGTGAAGACACCAGGGCCGATCGGCACCCCGGGCCGGGTGTCGGTTCGGCCGACGAACACGGTGCTGCGCCCAGGAGGTCGGGCCAGCCCGACCAGCTTGTACGGCGTCGAGACCCGGATCACGTCGGCCACCCCTGCCATTCGGCGCAGATTGAGAGCGCGGAATCGGTCGACGTCGCCGACGAGGCCGATGATGGTGCGATGCACGCCGCGGCTGACGAAGGCTTCCCCGCCCGTCTGGCGTACTCGCGAGATGACCGCTTCGATGTGCGCATCGGTTGCATCGGGTGTCATCACGACAACCATCTCCGGGACTCCTTCCGCCGACAACGACGGTAAAGCAGGTGATCCGTAAACCAGACCTCAAGTCCGGCCAGTAAGACGATTGGTCACAGCTCGGTCACTATTGGTGTCAAGGGGGTGGAATGGGGTTCGGCTAGTGCGAGACACGGGCCGCTGACGTCGGTCGATCGGGTGTTCGTGAATTCTTCGTAGGTAACCGGCGCATTGATACCGCCATGTGACCGAAAACCAGGATCTGTGGCGGTGGTGGTGCCGAAATGGCAAGCTGGGCGTCATGAAGGTCGCCTCGATGACGACGCTCGTCGCGGTGGTGGGCGCCATGGCCATGGCCGCGTGCAGCTCGCCTGACGACACCGGGCCGGAGCCTGACAGCGCAACCATCGAGCCGGGGCCTCCCGTCGACACCGAGCCGGCCGAGGATCCGGAGGCGCCTTGGGTTCGGCTCGACGCCGCGCCGTCCAGCCGAACGGAGGTTGCGGCAGCGACCCTGGGAACCCAGATCTACGTCGTCGGGGGGTTCGGCCCGGACGGTTCCACGGTGTCCACCGTGGAGATCCTCGACACTGAAACCGGTGAGTGGTCCGAAGGCCCGGAGTTGCCGGTCGGGCTCAACCACGCCATGGCGGTGTCAGCCGCCGGCACTATTTTCGTCATCGGAGGATACGGCGGGTTTGTGACCGACATCAGCATGGAGGTATACCGGCTTGAGGACGACACGTGGCAGGCGATGGCCCCGATGCCGGAAGGTCGCGCGGCAGCCGCGGTCGCCGCGGTAGACGACACCGTCTATGTCGCAGGCGGGATGGGGGCCGATGAAGGACACAGCCACTCTCTCGTCGAAGACGACATGCTGGTGTACGACGCCGCGGCAGACACCTGGTCGACCACCACCGGCCTGCCGACGCCGCGTGAGCATGTGGCCGGCGCGGCGGTCGACGGGCTCGTCTACGTGATGGGCGGGCGAGAGGGCGCGGAGAACCTCGACACCGCGGAGGTGTACGACCCCGCGGCGGACACGTGGTCTTCGTTGGCTGCGATGCCCACCGCCCGTTCCGGCCTGGGCGTGGCCGCAGCCTGTGAACAGCACGTCATCGTCGTGGGTGGAGAGAGAATCATCGAGGGCGAGGCCGGCGTCTACGACGAAGTAGAAGCGTACGACGTCGAATCAGGCACCTGGCAAACGTTGCCGCCGTTGCCGACGGCCCGCCACGGACTCGGCGTGGAGGCGGTGGGCGCCGGGTTGTACGTGTTGTCCGGAGGACCGAGTCCGGGCATTGTGGTCAGTGCCGCCGCGGAGGTGCTTGACCTCTCTGATCTGGACGGTTGTTCCTGACGCTTGCACGGAACGCCCCGGGAGCCTCACGGCGACGATCGCCGGAGGCTGCGCAGCAAAGCCATGTCCTCGCGGTAGGCCTCTGGACCGTCGGGGGTCTCCAGGACGACGGGAAGGCCCGCGACCGCGGGATGCCTGAGCAGTTCCCGGAAGGCCTCGGCACCGATGTGGCCGGCCCCGATGCGTTCGTGCCGGTCGCGGAACGCTCCACAGACGTCCTTCGAATCGTTCGCGTGCACAGCAGCGAGCCGGCCTGGGCCGGCCACTTCCACGAGTGCGTCGAGGGTAGCCGTCATCCCGCCCGGAGTGGCCAGATCATGCCCGGCGGCGAAGAAATGACAGGTGTCGAAGCAGATCTTCGCCCGGGGATGATAATCGAGCACGTCGAGGTACCGGCCTAGATCGTCGACGGTGGCGCACAACGACCGGCCCTGACCGGCAGTCGGCTCCAGCATCAGTGCGGGCGCGTCGTCATCCAGGGCATCGAGTACCGGAAGCAAGGCATCACGAACCTGTTTCATCGCGACGTCGTCACTGCCCTCGGCCACACACGAGCCGGTGTGGACGACGACACCGGTCGCGCCGATCTCGTTCCCCCGCAGCAGCGCATGCTCGACGCTCACGCGCGAGCGCTCGTACGTTTCGGGCGTAGGGCTGCCCAGATTGATCAGGTACGGCGCGTGCACCAGCACCGGCATCGAAAGCTGGGCGGCGGCCTCGCGGAACGCGGCGTCGGTTTCGGGCACACCAGGTGTCCTGGCCCATCCTCGCGGATTCCCCAGGAAGACTTGAACGCTCTCCGCGCCCAGCTCGTGGGCCCGTATGGGCACGGTGGCGAGCTTTCCCGCGGCGGGGAGGTGGGTACCGACGAGAGGCGGGCTTGCGTTGGGCGGCATGTCAGAACTGGATGATGTAGAGCGTGACGGTGGACCCCTCGGGAACCCTGGACCCGGGCTCAGGGCTCTGCGACAGGACGCGCTGGCGCCGTAGGCGCCCGCCGTCTCCGAAGTCTGGCTCCACCTGGTACTCGAAACCGGCGTCCTCAAGGATCTTCGCCGCCTCGCGCACCCGTTCGCCGACGACGCTCGGCACCTCGACTTCGACTACTTCCGGGCCCTTGGAGACCACAAGCGAGATCGTGTCGTTCTCGAAACCGGTGCCGCTGGGCGGGTCCTGGGAAATCACCACGCCCGGCGCGACGCTCTCGGAGTGCTCTTCGTCCACGTCCACGTTGAACCCGGCATCCGCGAGCGCCTCGCGCGCATCTTCAGCCGGCTGGCCGGTGAAATCGGTGATGTCGATCGGTTCCGGGCCGAGGCTGATGGCGACGCTGACCTCGGTTTCCGGCCGGACCTCGTCGCCGGCATCGATGTCCTGCGAGATCACCCGGCCTTCCTCGACCTCGCCGTGGTGGCGCTCGGTGAAGTCCGGGATGAGGTTGCGGTCGGTCAGCGCCGTTTCCGCCTGCTCCCTGGTCATGCCCTGCACGTCCGGCACCTCGTAGCGTTCCGGCCCTTGCGAGATAATCAACCTGATCGTGCCACCGCGGAGAATCTGCTCGCCCGGGCCCGGCTCGGTCTGCAGCACGAGTCCGGCCTCAACGCGCTCGGAGAACCCTTCGCCGTCGGCCGTGGCACTCAGACCGGCTTCTTCGGCAACCGTCATGGCCGCATCCGGCTCGAGGTTGAGCAGGGATGGCGTCGACGTCCAGCGGCCGGCGCCGAACCACCACGCACCGACCGTCACGGCCGCGGCGAGGACGAGTACGAGGATGAACATGACCGGCCCGCGCCAGCGACGGCGCTGCTGAGCCTGGGTGCGCCGGCCGGCTCTTCCAGCGCCCGCGTGTCCGGTCGACACGTCCGTGCCGGAGTTCTCGGCCGACTGGCCCGCATGGCTCGTGTCCGGCTGGGTGCTGATGACCCTGGTCCGATTCGGATTGGGGGGCGGCGGAGGGGGTGGCAGGGCCGGGGCCTCGTGGTAGAAGGCTGTCGCGACGTCTAGGGGGTTGCTGGCGTTTGTCTCGTCGCCGGCGGCAGCCGGTTCCGCCGCGCCAGGTGCCGCTGCGTCGTACCCGTGGTAGAACGAGTCGGCGAGTTCGATGGCGCCGGCCGCGGGGTCGTCGTCGGCCGTATCGCCCGCAGCGTGGCCCGCGGCCGGAGGTGGTGGCGGGACCTGGACGCCCTGCGGATCCGACATCAACGCCGGCGGTGTCTGCGACGCATGACGCGCACCCGGGGCCTCACCACTGGCGATGGCGGCCCGGGCCAGGCGCACCGCGGCGAGGAAACTGCCCGCGTCGGCGTAGCGAAGCTCTGGCCGTCGCGCCGTGGCCGTCCGGACGAGATCGTCGACAGCTGGCGGAACGTCGCTGACCACCTCCGACGGCGGCGGCACGTCCTCGTCGATGTGTGCGCGAACGATCACGAAGTCGGTCGGGCCCGAGTGCGGGGGCCGGCCGGTCAGCAGCTCGAAAAGCATGACGCCGGCCGCGTACACGTCGGAGCGCGGGGTGGCCCGTTCTCCGAGGGCTTGCTCAGGCGAGATGTAGTTCACGGTGCCGAGCAGCAGGCCGCGGGCCGTCGTGTTGCCCTGGCTGCGGGTGGCCCGGGCCAAGCCGAAGTCGGTGACCTTCACCCGGCCGTCATCGCTGATGAGCACGTTCTCCGGCTTGACGTCGCGGTGGACGATGTCGGCGTCATGAGCAGCGCGAAGCGCGGAAAGCACGGCTTCGTAGATCTCCAGGCAGAGATCGGCATCGAGCCGGCGATACTCGCGCAGGACGTCCCGGAGCGTGCGGCCCTTGACGAACTCCATCGCCAGGAAGACGGCGCCCTCGTCCTCGCCCTGATCGAACACACTGACGATGTGCGGGTCGGATAATCGGGCGACCGACCTGGCCTCGCTGATGAACCGGCTGACGAACTCGTCGTCGGCGGCCAGCTCCGCGTGCATGACCTTCAGCGCCACTACACGGTCCAGCCGGGTGTCCGTGCCGCGATATACCGTCGCCATTCCGCCGCGGGCAAGCAACGACTCGACGCGGTAGCGTCGGTCGAGAAGACGCCCTACGGGTGCGTCGGAGACTGAGAGGTCCACGACAAGGGAGTGTACGTACGTTGGCCGGCTGGTGGGTTGCCGACACCATGTCTGGCCGACAGTTCGGGAGGTTCGGTGCTTAAGGGACGATCATCTTGGCGCCGGGGGCGGGTTTCACCACCGGTTCTGGCATCTGAGCCGCAACCAGGCTATGGTCGCGGCCCGTGATTTCGGAAACCGGCAAGACAGTGCCGCCCTCGTCGTTCCCCGGCGACGACGGCTCGGCTGACCCGAGCCTGGCCGCGGCATTATCGGCATATGAAAGCGGAGAAGGCGGACCAGCCGACGTGCTGGCCGCCCTGGCAGGTGGGCGTGTGCTGGTTCCGGTGGTGGCTTCGGCCGACGAGATGGGCGACGACGTCGCCGTCCCCACCGGTGCGGTGCGCGGTGAGAAGTCATCCAGCATGGCAACGGTCAGCATGATCGGCCGCGACGGCCGGCGCGGTTTGCTGGTCTTCACGTCGCTGGAGAGTCTGCACCGGTGGAATCCAGACGCGCGTCCGGTGCCGGTACCTACCCGGGCGGCGGCTGAGGCGGCGCTGGCAGACGGCGCCGACGCGCTCGTCATCGACGTGGCCGGGCCCGTCCTGTTCTCGGTGGACGCGACCGGCTTGCGGGCGCTGGCTTCGGGCTGGCGCTCCGTCGCAGCATGGGGCGGTGATTGACGCCGGCCGCGCCCGGTGGACAAAGGTGCCGACGTCAGCCGTAGACAGGTCCGGTGAACTTCTCGCCGGGGCCTTCGCCGGCGGCGTCCGGGATCAGCGACGCCTCGCGGAAGGCGAGCTGCAGACTCTTGAGGCCGTCTCGCAACGGCGCGGCATGGTGATGTCCCAGGTGCGGGGCGGCAGCGGTGAGCAGGCCGGCGAGCGCATCGATCAGCGTGCGCGCCTCGTCCAGATCGCGGTGTTCGGGCAGGTCATCGGCGAGGCCGAGGTGAACGGCCGAAGCGCTCAGCAAGTGCACCGCGGCGGTCGAAACGACCTCGACGGCCGGAACCTCGGCGATGTCACGGCCGGCCTCGTCGGCGAGCTGCTCTTGGGTCCTGGGGGACTCGTCGGGTGGTCCGGAGCCGGAATGGGATCTGGTCGTCACTCGTGCTACTCTGTCACACTGACCGGTTCACCCGAACGAGGCCTTCATCGCGAGTCCTCGGCAAGGTGGAACGCAAGCGGAGAACCTCCCACCCGCCATGGCCGTCCAGGCCATCGGGTTTCAGGTCTGGGCATTCAAGTAGTGCCCATAGTGGCGCCCGACGTGACTGCGTCGTCGTCATGCCGGAGGCCTCCGCTGTGCGCAGTGGGGGCCATTTTTCTTGGTCGTCGCCGCGCTACGTCAACCCAGTGGAACTCAGGCACCTCAGGAGGACGGCATCAGCGTCGAGCCCCGTATCAATGACCGGATCCGGGTACCGGAAGTCCGGCTCGTCGGCCCCAATGGAGAGCAGGTCGGCATCGTACGTATCGAAGACGCTTTGCGTCTCGCTGCGGAGGCTGAACTCGACCTGGTTGAGGTCGCGCCGAGCGCCCGGCCGCCAGTGGCCAAGCTCATGGACTACGGCAAGTACAAGTACGAGTCCGCGATGAAAGCGCGCGAGGCTCGTAGAAACCAGTCGCATGTCCTGATCAAGGAGCAGAAGCTCCGGCCGAAGATCGACACACATGACTACGAGACCAAGAAGCGCAACGTCGAGCGCTTTCTTGCCGAAGGCGACAAGGTCAAGGTCACGATCATGTTCCGTGGCCGGGAGCAGTCCCGTCCTGAGCTCGGCTTCCGGTTGCTGCAGCGGCTGGCATCCGACGTCGAGGAGCTCGGCTTCGTCGAGTCTTCGCCGAAGCAAGACGGCCGGAACATGGTGATGGTCCTGGGGCCGCACAAGAAGAAGGCGGACGCCAAAGCCGAACGCGAAGCGGTCAAGGCTGAGCGGCAGGCCCAGCGCCAGGCCGACGAAGAGGCTGAGAGAGCTGAACGTGCCGCGGGCCGGGCAGCGGCGGAGAAAGAACGTTCCGACCGACCGGCTCGTGAACAGCCCACCGCCGAGAACGAAGAGTAGAGGAGCACGGCACCATGCCGAAGAACAAGACACACAGCGGTGCGCGCAAGCGGTTCCGTGTCACTGGCACCGGGAAGATCCGGCGTCAGCGCGCCAACCGGCGGCACTACCTCGAGCACAAGAGCACCTCCCTTACTCGTCGGCTCGACGGCACCACCGAGGTCGCCAAGGCCGACGAGAAGCGGGTCAAGAAGCTGCTCGGTAAGTGAATCTCGTCAGCCAGGAATGTCGATGACCGTCCCGGTCTCGCGTAGGTAGAGGCCGGGCCAAGCAAGGAGAATCAGTGGCACGCGTGAAGCGGGCGGTCAACGCCCACAAGAAACGCCGGGAGACCCTCGAGAAGGCCAGCGGTTACCGGGGGCAGCGCTCTCGTATGTACCGCAAGGCCAAGGAGCAGGTCACCCACTCCCTGGTGTACGCCTACCGGGACCGCAAGCAGCGCAAGGGCGACTTCCGGCAGCTGTGGATCACCAGGATCAATGCCGCCGCCCGCGCGGAAGGCTTGACCTACAACCGTTTCATCCAGGGGCTGCGCCTGGCCGAGGTCGACGTCGATCGTAAGATCCTCGCGGATCTCGCGGTGAACGACCCCGCGGCCTTCAAGGCTCTGGTCGAGACCGCCCGGGCCGCTCTTCCGGCGGACCGGAACGCTCCCGCCGCCTGAACGCGCAGTATCGATCCGCTGCGTCCGACGGCGCGATGCCGCTGATGGTCGGATTTGTGGTGCGAGGGGCCTGCTGGAAGACCGGCAGGCCCTCTTTCATGCCGCCACCGCAAGCCGCTCCTCGCTAAATGATCATGTTTGGTGGGTTTACCCGTGCTCTACCATGCCTGCAGGCCTGTTGATCCACGGGTAAACCCACCAAACATGATCATTTAGCTAGAGCCGGAGAGAAGGGGCGAGCGGTGCTCACACAGCGCTCCGAGCGGGTACGGCAGGCACGTAAGCTCACTCGCCGGGCAGGCCGGGAGAAGACCGGACAGTTTCTCGCCGAAGGAGCGCAAGCGGTTCGTGAGGCGGTGCGAGCCGGCTCCGACCGCGTCATCGAGGTCTTCGTCACGCCGGCTGCGAAGGCACGTCACGCCGACATCGTCGATACAGCCGAGAGTGCTGGCGTCGGCGTTCATCTGGCCGACGACGACGCCCTGGCCGGCCTCTCCGAGACAGTCACGCCGCAGGGAATCGTGGCCGTGTGCCGTTCGCTTGCCGCCTCCGTCGATGATGTGCCGTGGCTTGGACCGCCCGGCGCGCCAGGGGGGCGGCCGTCGTCGCCAGGATTGCTGGTCGCCGTGCTGGTCGAGGCGCAGGATCCGGGCAACGCAGGTACGGTGATCCGTTGCGCGGACGCGGCCGGAGCCGCGGCAGTGGTACTGACCTCCGGCTCGGTCGATCCGCAGTCGGGCAAGGCAGTGCGCGCCTCGGCCGGCAGTTTGTTCCATCTGCCCGTCGTGACCGGGGCGACCGCCGCGGTGGTCATTGACCGGCTGCGAGATGGCGGGTACACGGTGCTGGCCGCCGACGGCACAGGCGTTCAGGACCTCGATGACGCCGAAGCCGCCGGTCTCCTCTCGCGACCGACGGCATGGCTCTTCGGCAACGAGGCGCGCGGGCTGTCCGACGATGTCCTCGAACTGGCCGACCACGTGGTTCGCGTGCCGATCTATGGCCAGGCCGAGAGCCTCAACCTGGCGACGGCCGCTGCCGTCTGCCTTTATGCGTCCGCCCGCGCCCAACGCTAGGCGATTCGCCCCGCCAAGTTCGGGGCTCCGGCAGATGGAGTCTCTCCTCGCCCAGCAGACTCGGTCGGAGAGGGGCTTCGCCCATCGGCCTCCCTCGCTGATGCCCACCACGCCATGGAGAGACTCCATCTGCCGGAACCCCTAGTGCAACCCCTAGGCTGGCCGGATGCCGAACATTGCCACGAACACAACGGTTGATCTCGACGGCTTGCTGGACTTCATCAGGCCTCGTCACCATGCGATCCTGCTCACCGTCCGGGCCGACGGCACGCCGCAGGCCTCGCCGGTGACGTGCGGCGTGGACGACGCCGGCCGGATCGTCGTCTCGACGTATCCGGACCGGGCCAAGGCGGTGAACGCCCGGCGCACACCGCGGGCGAGCGTCGTCGTTCTGTCCGATGACTTCGGTGGCGCGTGGGTACAGATCGATGGAGCCGCCGAGGTGCTCGACATGCCCGACGCTCTGGAGCCGCTGGTCGAGTACTTCCGCAACATCTCCGGCGAGCATCCGGACTGGGACGAGTACCGCGAGGCCATGCGGCGACAGGACAAGTCGTTGATCAGAGTCATTCCGAAGCGTTGGGGCCCGATCGCTACGGGAGGTTTCCCCGCTCACCTCGCGGGTTGATCCGCCGCAGGCCGGAAGTGTGGGGTGGGTGACTGGGCGGTTGGCTGGCGGACGAGTCCCTGTACGCGGGATCTGCGCCGTCGAGCCGGAGCGTTACCACGGCTTCTCCAGGGTCGAAGGGTCCGCAGCCATGGTGACGCATGAGGAAACCCACCAAACATGATCATTTGGGGGTTGTTGCGACACGCGTGGGTAGAAGTCGAGGGAGATCGCTGTGGGCGGTTTTCGGAGCTGTTGGGGTGAGCGACCCCGGGCCGCTTCATGAGTGGAGGGCCGCCAAGTTATGGAAGGCCGGCGTGGTCCTGGACTGGACTGGTGCTCCGATCACGTGGGTGGCTGTTTCTGGCACGACGATCTTCACGACCATCGCGCCAGGGGCTGGCGCCGGGCGTTGTACCCACGACGATCTTCACGACCACCCCGCCACGGCTGGCTGCGCGGCTGTGGGGTCGGTGTCACCGATTGTGAAGATTGCCGTGTGACGCAGGGCCGGTGTATCTCCGTTGGCGGGGTGGTCGTGAAGATCGTCGTGTGAGCATGGGCCGCTCGTCGGGGCGTATTCGTGGTCGCGGAGATTGTCGTGCCAGAGAATGCCGCTGTGGGCCGTTGGGAGTCACACGACTGTGTGCACACCTGCCGTGAAGATCGTCGTGGGGATCACGACGGTCGCGGGCGGGCGGAGTGGCTCTGGCAGGCACAGCGGGCACTGACGCCCTAACCGCAGGGACAAGCTCGGGGCGCCTTCAGCCGTCACGCTTCCCCGGGGACGCACAAGGCGCGACGCCACCCATAGGCACGGCGGAAGCGCCTCATTTAGGGGACGGGTGGCGGAACTGGGCTGGAAGCGACGAGCCGACGGGCGGCGTACCCCTACGAAGTCGTAGAATCGCGTGGTTGTTTCCGGCAGCCACCACACGCAGGTAGCGAGGAAGATGTCCGCGCCCAATAGCCAATACGACCCAGTCGAGGTCACACCGCTGCATCCGGACGAGCTCGCCCGGATGCGCGACGACGCACTGTCGGCCGTCAGCAGCGCCCAAGACCTGGACCAGCTCAAGCAGGTCCGGCTGGCGCACGCCGGCGATCGCTCGCCGCTCGCGCTCGCCAACAAAGAGATCGGTGCCCTGCCACCCCAGGCCCGCAAAGACGCTGGCCAGCGTGTCGGTGCCGCGCGCAAGGAAATCGTGCGGGCGCTCGAAGCACGGCAGTTGACGCTGGAAGCCGAGCGTGACGAGCGTGTCCTGGTCGAGGAGGCAGTGGACGTCACGCTGCCGTGGGACCGCGCACCCAAAGGCGCCCGGCACCCCCTGACCACCATTCAGGAACGAGTGGGCGACGTCTTCGTGGCCATGGGCTGGGAGATCGCCGAGGGCCCCGAGGCCGAAGCGGAATGGCTGAACTTCGATGCGCTCAACATCGGTCCGGACCACCCGGCGCGCACCATGCAGGACACGTTCTTCGTCGAGTCCGAGGAATCCGGCGTGGTGCTGCGGACGCACACCTCGCCGGTGCAGGCGCGCACCATGCTCACCCGCACGCCGCCCATCTACGTGATCTGCCCCGGCCGCACGTTCCGCACCGATGAGCTCGACGCCACCCACACCCCGGTATTCAGTCAGGTGGAAGGGCTCGCGGTCGACGAGGGCCTGACCATGGGTCACCTCAAGGGCACGCTTGACCATTTCGCGTCGGCGATGTTCGGCGCGGGCATCACCACCCGGCTGCGTCCGTCGTACTTCCCATTCACCGAGCCCAGCGCGGAGATGGACCTGCAATGCTTCGTGTGTCGCGGCGATTCGGTGGGCAACCCCGACCGGCCGTGCCGCACGTGCAGCTCCGAGGGCTGGATCGAGTGGGGTGGCTGCGGCATGGTGAATCCGAGGGTGCTCGTCGCCTGTGGCGTCGACCCGGAGCGCTACACCGGGTTCGCCTTCGGCATGGGTCTCGAACGCACGCTGATGTTCCGCCACGGCATCGAGGACATGCACGACATGGTTGAAGGCGACATCCGCTTCACCACCACGTTCGGGATGGAGATCTGATGCGCGTCCCCCTGTCCTGGCTGCGCGAGTACGTGGACCTGCCGGCGGACGTGTCCGGCCGCGACGTCGCGGATCGTCTCATCCGGGCCGGTCTCGAAGTCGAGACGGTCGAGGAGGCCGGTGCCGACGTCACCGGCCCCCTGGTGCTGGGTCGGGTGCTCGAATTCAGCGAAGAGACGCACAAGAACGGCAAGACCATCCGCTGGTGCGCCGTGGACGTCGGGCCGGAGCACAACGCCGACCGGAGCGGCGAGGGCGCGGCGTCGCCGTCTCGCGGCATTGTGTGCGGTGCGCGTAACTTCGAGGCCGGCGACCTCGTGGTGGTCTGCTTGCCCGGAGCGGTGCTGCCGGGCGGGTTCGCCATCACCGCGCGCAAAACCTACGGCCACGTCTCCGACGGCATGATCTGCTCGGAGCGCGAGCTCGGTCTCGGTGACGATCACGCCGGCATCATGGTGCTCGATCCCGACGCCGGGAGTCCGGGCGACGACGCCGGGCCCATCCTGTACCTGCGCGACGACGTTCTGGACATCGCCGTGACCCCGGACCGCGGATACTGCCTGTCCGTGCGCGGCGTCGCCCGGGAGGCTGCGACCGCCTACGGCGTGGAGTTCCGCGACCCGGGCGAGCTGTCCAACATTGCCGGGACCATGGACACCAGCGGGCTGGCCGATGGTCCCGGCGACTACCCCGTGCGCGTTGAGGATCCTGAGCGCTGCCCGGTGTTCGTCACCCGCACCGTCACCGGTTTTGACCCCACAGCCCCGAGTCCGCGTTGGCTCCGCCGGCGTGTACAGCTCGCGGGCATGCGGCCCATCTCGCTGGCGGTCGACATCACCAACTACGTCATGCTCGAACTCGGCCAGCCGATCCACGGATACGACCGCGACCAGCTCGCCGGGACCATCGTGGTGCGGCGGGCCGACGATGGCGAGAAACTCACCACC
The DNA here is from genome assembly GCF_010122465.1 of Phytoactinopolyspora mesophila. Lineage (NCBI taxonomy): Bacteria > Bacillati > Actinomycetota > Actinomycetes > Jiangellales > Jiangellaceae > Phytoactinopolyspora > Phytoactinopolyspora mesophila. The sequence goes on from NZ_WLZY01000002.1 coordinate 784,719, forward strand.
CTCGACGGTGTGGTTCGCACGCTCGACGAAGATGACCTGCTCATCACCGACGACTCCGGGCCGATCGGCCTGGCCGGCGTCATGGGTGGAGGCACCACCGAACTCGGTGCGAACACCAGCTCCGTGGTCATCGAGGCCGCAAATTTCGAGCCCACCGGTGTTGCCCGCACGGCCCGCCGGCACAAGCTACCCAGTGAGGCGTCGCGTCGCTTCGAGCGCGGCGTCGACCCGCAGCTGCCGGTGGTCGCGGCCACCCGGGTGGCACAGCTGCTCGTCGAGCTGGGGGGTGCGACGGTTGAGCCAGGCGTAACGCTGGTGGGCAGCGCTCCGGCGCCGGCACCGGTCGACATTGCCGCTGATCTGCCGGCCCGCGTCGTCGGCGTGGAGTATGCGCCGGGCGAGGTCAACCGGCTGCTGACGGCCGTCGGCGCGGACGTGGTCGCCGCCGGCTCCGATCGGCTCCGGGTGACACCGCCGTCCTGGCGGCCCGATCTCACCGACCCGTTCGACCTCGTGGAGGAGGTCGCCCGGTTGCACGGGTACGACGCGGTCCCGTCGGTGTTGCCCGTCGCCCCGCCCGGGCGGGGCATCACCTTCCGGCAGCGGCTGCACCGGCGGATCGAGCGGGCGGTGGCGTCGGCCGGTTTTGTCGAGGCGCCGTCGTACCCGTTCGTAGGCGAGGCGGAGTTCGACGCACTCGGATTCCCCGCCGATGACGCCCGCAGGCGGGCCACGCGCCTGGCCAATCGGATCTCCGATGAGCAGCCGCTGCTGCGGACCACGTTGCTGCCCGGTTTGCTGGCCAGCCTGCGCCGCAACGTCGGGCGCGGCGCCGTCGACGTCGCGATCTACGAGGCCGGCCTGGTGTTTCTGCCCAAGCCGGGGGAGGCTGAGCCGCCACCGAGGCTGCCGGTGGAGCGCCGGCCCAGCGAGGACGAATTGGCGGCGCTCGAGGCCGCGTTGCCGGATCAGCCGCGGCGACTCGCGGTAGCCCTGTGCGGTGATCGTGAGCGGGCCGGTTGGTGGGGTCCGGGCCGGTCGTCTTCGTGGGCCGATGCGATCGAGGCGGCGCGCGTCGTCGCTGGCGCCGCCGGCGTGACGCTGCGCGTCGAACAGGCCGAAGCCGCGCCGTGGCACCCGGGCCGGTGCGCGGCGTTGTACGACGGAACGACGCTCGTCGGGCACGCCGGTGAGCTGCACCCTCGTGTCGTGCAAGCGCTGGGTTTGCCGGCGCGGACGTCGGCGATGGAAATCGAACTCGACGGCTTGAGCGCTACGGACGATCCCGTCCCGGCGCCGGCGGTGTCGACGTTCCCGGTCGCCACCCAGGACGTGGCGCTTGTGGTCGACGTGGCGGTGCCCGCAGCGGACGTCGAGTCGGCACTGCGCGAAGGCGCCGGCGAGCTGCTCGAATCGGTCCGGCAGTTCGACGTCTACAGCGGCGCCCAAGTGGGGGAGGGGCGTAAGTCGCTGGCCTACGCACTGCGGTTCCGGGCACCGGATCGCACCCTCACGGTTGAGGAGACGACGGCGGCGCGAGACGCGGCCGTCGCCGTGGCGGCCGAACGCACCGGTGCGACGCTGCGCGGCTGAGCCTTGCGACGCCGGGAGTTCCTAATCGGTAGTGCGGCGCTGGCCGTGTTGCCGGCGTGCGGCGCGGACAGCGCTGGCCGTGGCCCAACCGCCGGTGCGCGCGAGACGATGCGCCCGTCGCAACCGCCCAGCACAGGGGGTGCAGCGAGCCCGGCCGAGGCGACGACGCCGCCCACCGCGACCGCCCATGACATCGACCCGGCGGACTATCCGTCGTCCGCGGCCGAGTGGGGTGAACACGTCGCGGGCGTGCGCACCAGGCTCGACACCGACGACACCGTCGTCGCCCTGACCTTCGACGCATGCGGCGGCGATTCCGGCAGCGGGTATGACGCCGACCTGATCGACTTCTTGCTGACCGAGGAGATCCCGGCCACGCTGTTTTTCAATCTGCGCTGGATCGAGGCGAACGAGCGGGCCTTCACCCGCCTCGCTGCCGAGCCGCTGTTCGAGATCGCCAATCACGGCACCGAGCACCGGCCGCTGTCAGTGACCGGGCAGAGCGCCTACGGCGTGACGGGTACAGCCGGGCCGGCCGACGTCGTGGACGAGATCATGGTCAACCAGGAGGCGATTCATCAGCTGAGCGGGCACTGGCCGGCGTGGTTGCGCTCTGGCACGGCCTACTACGACGAGGTCGCCGTGCGGATCGCGCAAGATCTCGGCTTCGAGGTGGTCAACTACGACGTGCTCGGCGATGCCGGCGCGACCTTCAGCGCAGAGCAGGTCAGCGCGGCGCTGACCGCAGCGCAGCCCGGATCGGTGGCCTTGCTGCACATGAACCATCCAGGGAGCGGCACGGCCGAAGGGGTTGCGAGGGCCGTCCCGGAGCTGCGTGCACGCGGGTTCGAATTCGCCCGTCTCGGTGATCATGGAGTAGCGTGAGCGCGCCACACTAGTAGGTTGCGTCCTGCGGAGTGACGCCTCCGACGCTCGGTGTGCAGGACGCTAGGTGAGGAAGGACCACGGCGATGACAGCACCATGTGAGAGGGCGCTGATCACCGGCGCCAGCCGGGGGATCGGTCGGGAGCTGGCCGTGGGATTGGCCGAGCGTGGCCTGGCGGTGGGTCTGCTCGCCCGCGACCCCGGCGCCTTGGACCAGGTCGCCGGCGAGTGCCGTGCACACGGAGTGCCCGTGGCGGTGGCGGCCGCTGACGTCGTCGACCGCGATGCCGTCGGCACAGCTGTCCGTGCGGTGAATGACGCGCTGGGAGGCATCGACCTGCTGATCAACAACGCCGGCGTGATCGAGCGCACGGATCAGGACTTCCTCCAGACCAGCATCGACGAGACCTGGCGGGTCGTCGAGGTCAACGTCTTGGGGCCGATGCTCGTGACACACACCGTGTTGCCGCTGATGCTCCGGGCGGACGGCGGACGCGTCGTGAACCTCAACAGTGGCGCCGGGTACAAGGCGATGGCGTCGTACACGGGTTATGCGGTGAGCAAGGGCGCACTGGCCCGGCTCACCACGCAGCTGGACGCGCAGTTCCGGGACCAGGGCGTCTACGCTTTCGACGTCGCACCTGGTCATGTCAAGACCGAGATGACTACCCCCATGCCCATGCACGCCGGGCGCACCGACTGGACGCCGCCGGAGGTGGTCGTCGAACTGGTCGCGGGGATCGGGGAGGGCCGGCTCGACGAACTTGCCGGACGGTACTTCCGGGCCGGGGCCGACACCGTCGAGTCGCTGACGGCGCGGCGTGGGGAGATCATCGAGCAGCACGCCCGCGTGCTCGACCTCGCACTCATCAACACCAACGACCCCCTCCGCTGATCATGAACACTAGGTGACCATATTGGTTACTAGGTGTTCATGATCATGGGGTGGGGGTGTGGTCCTCGAGCATCCTGGGTCGCGCGGCGTGCAGCCCCGCCACCACCATGACGACGACGGACGCCATCATGGTCAGGATCGAGACAGTCCATCCTCCGGTGAGGTCGTGCAGGAAGCCGAAGACGAACGGCCCGATCATCGCCATGGTGTACCCGGTGCACTGGGCGAAGGCCGACAACGCGGTGAGTCCGGCCAAGGTGCGGGCACGCAGGGTGATCATCATGAGCATGAGCGGGAACATCCCGGCGCCCATGCCGATCAGGACGGCCCACGCCCATGCCCCCTGTGCTGGCCAGAGGATCAGGCCGGTGTATCCGACGAGGTAGCTGGCGCCCAGCCCGACGATCAATGGTGGGATCCGCCGTTGCCGGCGGGCCAGCGGTGGCATGACGGCGGCCAGAGGTAGTCCGGCGGCGACGAATACGGCGACGGCGCTGCCGGCTATCGCCAGGTCCAGGCCGGCGTCCACCAGGATCTGGGACAACCAGCCGGTCACGACGTAGGCCTGCATCGATTGCATGGCGAACAGCACTGCCATGGACCAGGCAACCGGATTGCGGATCAGCGTGCGCAACTGGATGGTGCCGGGCCGCTTGGAGCGGCTGTCGTTGCGGTTGCTGACGAGCAGCGCGATCCAAGGAATCAATGCCAGCGCGGCGAGCAACGCCCAGCTACCCATTCCGGCGCGCCAGTCACCATCGACTGAGCGCGCGATCGGCACGGTCAGCCCGGACGCGGCCGCCGCACCGCCGAGCATGCAGAACGTGTACATGGCGGTGATGGTCGGCACATGACGCGGGAAGAGCGTGCGAACCAGTCCGGGCAGTAGCACGTTGCCCATCGCCATCCCGGCAAGTGCCAGGATCGACCCGGCGAAAACGAATCCGACGGCAGGCACGGCGACCCGGAGCAGCTGGCCCGCCACCATAGCGACCAATGAGATCACGATCGTGCGTTGGACGCCGATGCGAGCTCCGACCGCAGGCGCGGCCAGCCCGAACACGACGAAGCAGAACCCCGGCGTGGCGTTCAGCAGCCCGGCGACCGTCGCCGTGAGGCCGAGGTCGTCACGAATCGCCGGGATGACGGCGTCCAGCGCATTTGCCGCGGGCCGCAGGTTGAGACTCATCAGCGCGATCGCTGCGGCCGCGAGAAGCATGGCGCGCCGGTTCCGAGGTCGGGAATCGGCCTGCCCGGACGATTCAGGCGCCGACGCTCTGTAGGGTGACGCTCCCTGGGGCGAGGCTCCGTGGCCCGACGATGCCGGATCGGCGGGGTCGCGGCTGCTGCCGGCTGACGACATCACCCATCGATTGTCCCCGGTGCCGACCCGGGGCGGGCGGCGGGAGCGTGACGTCCTGCGGTGTGAGCGTTGGGGGCCACGGTTGGCAGGACGCAGCGGGGGCGCAGCGTCCTGCGGTGTGAGCGTTGGGGACCACGATCCGCAGGACGCAATGCAACGTCCTCTTGCGTGTGGTCTAGACCTTTGGCGAATTTGTTTGTACGGTGAGCCGGTTCACGTGTTGTTCAGGCACCCGCCGGCAGTCGTCAGCGCAGCCGTCCCGGCCGGGGCGCTGTGCTGATGCCAATGGAGTGTCGATGACACAGCTGTCCGTCATGGACCGGGACAGGCTGTCCCGAAAACAGACCCTAGCCTTGGGCCTTATCGTCGCCGCGCTGGTCACGGCGCTGGTCGTCAATTTCGCCGCCGATGAGCTCCGGTGGTGGGGGCTGCTGCCAATCGTCGTGTACGTGGTGCTCGTCGTGCTCGAGCTCAACGTGGTGCTGGCCACCGGCGCCGCCGTCGTCGTCGGAATCGTCCTCGCTGGAACCGCGCCGCTCGACGTGGCGACCATGATGTCGGAGTCGCTGGGCTCTTTCATCGCCGTCATCGGCTTGATCATCATGCTCGGCGGCGGGCTCGGCCGGATCGCCTCGGACACCGGCGCCGCACACACCTTGGTGCGGGAGTTGCTCCGCCGGGTCGGCGTCGACAGTCCGTTGCGGATCCAGATCGGGATCATGCTCGCATCGACCGTCCTGGTCGGCGCGCTGGGCACACTAGCGGGCGCGAATGCCATCCTGGCGCCCATCGTCATCCCGGTGGCCGCCGCCGTCGCACGTAGCCGCCCGTCGGTGGCGGCGATGCTGCACGCGGGAGGCGCGGCCGGTCTGATCATCGGCCCGTTCACGCCTCCGGTGGTGACCATCACCGGTGCGGCGGGCATCAGTTATCTCGAGTATCTGCTCGCCGCCGGGTTGCCGATGGCGGTGGTCACGTGGACCACCGGGTTCTTCATGGCGCGCTTCATCCAGCGGCGTACCGAGGAGACCGAGCAGTACTCGGAGCTCGACCTGTCCGGCCTGGACAGCGGCCCTGCCGAGTCCACCGGGCGGGAGAAGCGGGCGGCCGTCGCCTTCATCGGCACCATCGTGGCGATGGCAGTGCTGGGTGTCATCCTCGAGGCCGGATTCGCTTTCGCGATCATCGTCATGATCGTCACCGCGATCGTGACGGCCCTCGCCGGCGGCATGCGGCCCACCGAGGCGCTGGACTCGTTCTACAGCGGAGCCGCCCAGCTGCTCTGGCTGTTCTTCCTCTTCTGGCTGTTCAACCCGTTACTGGTGATGCTGGAGGAATCCGGCGCCTACGCCGCGATGCTCGAGACATTCCAGCCCACGCTCGAATCGGTCGGTGTATGGCCGTTCTTGATGCTGGCGCTGGTGATCGGCTGGATCGGGGTCGCCGGTGCGGCCGTCGCCCAGGTGGTGCTGATCGACGAACTGCTGTGGCCGCTGGCCGCCGGGCTCGGCGTCGCCCCGGTGGCGTGGTCGGCAGCGTTGCTGGGCGGCAGCCAGATCGACTGGTTCGGCCCGTTCCCCAACGCGGACATGATCGGGCAGATGGGGCTGGCTCGCTCGTCGAATCTACGCATGATGTTGTTCAACGGATGGGCCATCATGGGCGCGAACCTCGTGCTCTTCGCCTTCTTGTTCGCGATTCTGTGAGGGAGGAGCCGATGACGACGACGTGGCCGGCTGAACACGCGACCAAGCTGCGGAGCGAGCTGAACTCGATAGCCGCCGCGCAGCATGGGCGGTGGGCGTTTGCCGTGCGTGAAGGCGGCGGGCTTGTGGCCTCGGTCAACGGCGACGAGGTGATGCGCGCCGCCAGCACCATCAAGGTGGCGCTGCTCATCCTGGCCCTGCAGGATGTCGAAGCCGGGCAATGCCGCCTCGACAGCGAGCTCGATGTTCCCGAGGAGCGAGCCGGCGGAAGCGGTGTGCTGAAACTGATGCGCTCGGTGCGGACACTGCCGCTGAGGGAGGTGCTGGAGCTCATGATCGGCGTGAGCGACAACTGCGCCACCAACATCGTGGTCGATCTGCTGGGGCTTGACCACATTTCGGCCCGTATCAACGCCCTGGGGGCCCGTAGTACCAGGCTGGAGCGCCGCCTGATGGACCTCGAAGCGGCCCGCTCCGGCCGTGACAACGTCACCACGGCCGACGACCAAGCGCTCCTGCTCGACCTGCTGACCGGAACTCAGCTGCTCAGCGAGGACGCGCGGCGGCTCGCGCTGGACATCCTCGGCCGCCAGCAATTCAACGACCGCATGCCGGCCCGGCTCGGTCCGGACATCGTCTGCCGGCACAAGACCGGCGAGCTGTCCGGTGTGCGCCACGACGTCGGCATCTTGGAGTTCGACGGCCGGCAGGTGGTGCTGGCGGCGCTCAGCTCGGAGCTGGCGGATCCGGCGACGCACTCCGTCGGCACCGGCGTGGCCGCCGACGTCATCGGGGCAGCGGCGCAGGCAGTCGTCGAGAACGCCCGAACCCTGCCATCCGGTGCGGGACAGTAGGCTCGGCAGATGGCACCACGGCTGGAACTCGTCGCTCAGGACAACGTCCGTGCGGCATGTGCGCTGCAGTTGGAGGACGGTCAGGATCGATTCGTCGCGTCGGTGGCGCACTCGCTCGCCGAAACATGCGGCCAGTCGCGGATCACGGTGCTGTGGGTCGAGCACCCGGAAGGGCCGGAGCAGTTCTACTTGCGGTCGGGGTTCATCCCGACCGGTCAGAAGTTTCATGGCCAGATTGTGGGAGAGCGGTTCGTATGAGCGAGTTCGATGTCGTTATCCGGGGCGGCGAGGTCCTGGACGGAACCGGAGCGGACCCCGTGCGGGCCGACGTCGGGATCTCCGGCGGCACCGTCCAGCAGGTGTCGGATAGCCGGCTGCGCGGACGCACCGAGGTGGATGCCGCCGGACAGGTGGTGGCGCCCGGGTTCATCGATCTGCACTCACATGCCGACTTCAGCGTCCAGGGCTGGCCCGCGGCGCATTCTCAGCTGCATCAAGGCGTCACCACCCTGCTGACGGGGAACTGCGGGTTTTCTCCGTTCCCGGTAGGCGACCTGGATGAGATGAAGGCGGCCACGGCGTTCTTCGAGCCTGAGCTGACGTGGGAGTGGTTCGACCACGATGCCTTCGCCAAGGCCGTCGATGCCGCCCGTCCCGCGATCAACATAGCGATGCAAACCGGGCATCACGCATTGCGGATGGCCGTCATGGGTGGCGCGGAGCGGATCGCCTCCGACGACGACCTCCACCGCATGGCCGAGCTGTTGGCGGCGTCCGCGAGGTCCGGGGCGCAAGGATTCTCCACCGGGCTCATCTACGCCCCGGGCACGTACTCCGACGAGCGCGAAGTGCGGCACCTGGTTGGTGCAGCCGCACGCGCCGGCGTGTTGTACTCCACCCACATCCGCAACGAGTCCGAGCGGCTGCACGAGGCGATCAGCGAGGCGATTTCTGCCGCCGAAGCTGGGGGAGCCCGGCTGCAGATCTCCCATCTGAAGGCGGCCGGACCGGCCTACCACGGCACCGTCGTCGGCGCCCTAGAGCTCATCGACGCCGCGGCCGGGCGCGGGGTGGACGTCGCCGCGGATGTCTACCCCTATGCCGCGTCCAGCACGACGCTGACCACGCGGCTGCCGACATGGTCGATGGACGGCGGCCCCACCGCTTTGCTGTCTCGGCTGGCCGATCCGGTGGTACGGTCGCGGATCGCCGACGAGTTGCGGGCACAGAGTGGCAAGAGTCTTGACCCGTCCAAAGTGGTCCTGGCCGACTTGGGAGCGGGACGTTTCGCTGACGCGGTCGGCTCCAGCCTGGCCGACGTCGCCCGCCGCGAGGGTGTTGATCCAGCTGAGGCCACACTGCTGATCCTCGAGGAGCACGCTGCGGCCGTCGCCGTCGTGATGCACGGCATGAGCGAAGCCGACGTCGAAACCGTGTTGCGCCATCCCCGGGTGGCGGTGGCCAGCGATGGCTGGGTGCTGCGCCCGGAGGGGACAGGCAAGCCGCATCCGCGCAGCTTCGGCACCTTTCCCAGGGTACTGGCGCGATACGTGCGTGAGCGGGCGGTGCTGACATTGCCGGAGGCTGTGCGGAAGATGACGTCTCTGCCGGCGTCCCGTCTCGGATGGTCCGACCGTGGCGTGCTGCGCCCGGGTGCTGTCGCCGACGTCGTCATATTCGACGCCGACACCGTAGCTGACCACTCCACTTTCGCCGAGCCGTGGCAGCTGGCCACCGGCGTCGACACCGTGCTGGTGGCCGGCGAGTTCGCCGGTCGTGGCGGCGAGCCCACCGGCACCCGTGCCGGCCGCGTGCTGGGCCGTGTCGGCTGACCCCTCTGACCCCTCTGCCGCCGCCCGGCCCTCCGCCACCCCCTCTCCCCGCCTCCCCGCTCCGCCTGTTCCCCTGCCCGCTCCGCCTGTTCCCCTGCCCGCTCCGCCTGCCCGCTCCGCCACTCTGCGCCTTCCCTCCTCCCGTTGATCATGGGCACCTGGCGCCTTCTCGACGCCGAATAGGCGTCAGGTGCCCATGATCAACGGGGATGGGGCCCGCGGGCGCGGGCACCACTGGCGGCTACCGGGGTACTAGGACCCGATGGCGATGGATGCCTCGTCGATGAACTGCTGGGCAGCTTCTTCCGGGGTGAGCCGGTCAAAGAGTGCTTCTTCCCAGAGCCGGGTGTTGATCTCCGGGATCTCGCCTGCACCGTGCGGCGGCGGTGGCGGTGGGTCGGCCAGATCCGGCGTGATCTCGGTCATGAAGTCGCTGACCTGTTCCTCGGTATCTGGCAGTAGAGGCAGGATCTCGTCGCGGACCCGGAGGTTGGCGGGGAGCCCGCGATCGGTGAGCATGATCTCCGCGGCGCGGACGTCGTTGAGCAGAAAGTCGACGAACAGCGCGGCTTCCTCGGGATGGTCGGTATGTGCTGAGATCGAATAGAACATCGCCGGTTTGAGGTACATACCCGGCTGTTGGTTCTCGAACTCTCCGGGCATACGGAGCAGTTCGAGTTCGCCCTCGGCGACGCCGTCCAGCGCGCCGAGCTGGTTGGTCCACCAGAACCCCATCGCCCCTTGGTCGGTTGCTACCAGCGACATGTCCGGTCCAGCCAGCTCGAGCAGCTCCGTCTGCGACGGTGTGCTGCCTTCTTCCATCAAGTCGAGCTGCAGCTGCCAGAAGTCGGCCAGCGTCTGGGCGGAAATGCCAAGGGTGCCGTCGGCGTTGTAGAGGGCCTCACCACGCTGACGGGCGTACACGTTGAGACCCGCCTCGTTCTGCTCCGGCTGGAAGCCATGCAGGTCGCCGCTGGCGCCGATCTCGTTCACGATGTCGGAGAAGTCTTGCCATGTCCAGGCGGTGTCGTCCGGTAGGTCGACGCCGGCCTCGTCGAAGACCTGCCGGTTGGCGACCACGGTGAAGGCGTTGACACCCGTGGGCACCGCATACTGCGCGCCGTCGATCTGCCCGCCGCCCAGGGCGAGTTCCTCGATCTCGGACAGGTCGAGTGTGCCGGCGACCTCGCCGAGGTCGAGCAACTGGCCACGCAGCGCGTAGTCAGTCATGTAGCGCTCCTCCTGGGTCATGATGTCCGGCGAGTCGCCGCCCGCGGTGGAGGTAGCGAGCCGGTCCCAGTACGAGTCCCAATCGGTGAAGTCCGGCACGATCGAGATGTGCGGGTGCTCGTCCTCGAACAGGTCGATGATTTCCTGGGTCTGCTCGTGGCGGGAGTCAGATCCCCACCAGGAGAATCGCAGTTGGACGTCGTCGGGAACCGCATCGCCGTCGCCGTCCGCTTGTTGCGCGGCATCGCCGTCGTTGTTGCTGTCCGTGTCGCCGTCGTCGCCGCCGCACGCGCTGAGTACGAGGGCGACAGCGAACACGGGGGCGGCCAGGCGTGCCGGTGGGATGCGCCGGGTACCGTGGAGTCGCATCATTGAGCTCCTTTCCTTCTTTACTTGATTCCGGTGGTGGCAATTCCCCGGACCAGATACCGCTGGCCGGCGAGGAAGAATCCGAAGACGGGGCCGATCGCGATAACGGACATCGCGAACAACGGACCCCACGAGGTCTGGCCTTGAGAGTCGACGAACTGGCGCAGCGCCAGAGGCACGGTGGCCATGTCGGGATCGGTGAGGAAGACCAGCTGGCTGAAGAAGTCGTTCCAGGTCCAGATGAAGGTGAAGATCGCCGTCGTGGCGAGGGCAGGCGTGCACAGCGGCATGATGATCTTCCAGTAGATCCGGAAGTGCCCGCACCCGTCGATCCGGGCCGAGTCGTCCAGCTCTCGCGGCAGGGCTCGGATGAACTGCACCATCAAGAAGATGAAGAATGCGTCCACGGCGAGGAACTTCGGCACGATCAAGGGATAGAACGTGTTGATCCAGTCGAGGTTGGAGAACAGGATGTACTGCGGCACGATCACGACGTGGATCGGCAGCATGATCGAACCGAGCATGACGGCGAAGAAGGTCCTCTTCCCGAAGAACTTCAGCCGGGCGAACGCGTAGGCCGCGAGCGAGCAGGCGAGCAGGTTCCCGACGACGGAGCCTGCCACCACGATGGTCGAGTTGATGATGTAGTGGTGGAACGGATTACGCAGAGCGTTCCAGCCTTCGACGTAGTTGCCGGGGGCGAGCTTGCTGATCCACAGTCCGGGCTCGCGGAAGATCAGCTCGGTGGGTTTGAACGAGCTGGCGAGCATCCACAACAGCGGATACAGCATCACCAGCCCGAAGGTGATCAGGCCGAGGTGGATGAGAAGCCGCTTGGGCCGGCCGCGCCGCTTGCGTTCCTTGCGGCGGGCGGCAACCTGAGCCGCGAGATCAGTCGTCGCCATAGTGCACCCAAAATCTCGAAGCGATGAAGTTGACGGCCGTCAAACCGGCGATGATCAGCAACAAGAACCAGGCCAGCGCTGAGGCGTAACCCATGTCGAACGCGGAGAAGCCGCGCAGGTAGAGGTAGAGCGTGTAGAACATCGTGGAGTCAGCCGGGCCGCCGGTGCCACCCGAGACGATGAACGCCTGGCTGAACGTCTGGAAGGCGTTGATCAGTTGCAGGATGAGGTTGAAGAAGATGATCGGCGTGAGCAGCGGAATGGTGATGGAGAAGAACCGTTTCACCGGCCCCGCGCCGTCCACCGCCGCTGCCTCGTAGTACATCGTCGGGATCTGTCTCAGGCCGGCGAGGAAGATCACCATCGGCGAACCGAAGGTCCACACGTTCAACATGATCAGCGTGCCGAGTGCATAGTCCGGATGCCCGACCCACCCGGGGAGGTCTTCGAAACCAACCAGCCCGAGCACCTGGTTGACGAGGCCGTTAGAGCCGAAGACCAGTCTCCAAAGGATCGCGATCGCGACGCTGCCGCCCAGGAGCGACGGCAGGTAGTAGATCGAACGGTAGAACGCCAGTCCGCGGACGCCTCGGTCGAGGATGAGCGCCAGGCCGAGCGCTAGCGCGAGCTGGAGCGGCACCGATACGAACACGTAGACGAACGTGACGATCAGCGAGTTGTGCAGTCGCGGGTCATTGAGCATGCGCTCGTAGTTCTCGGTACCGACCCAGTTGGGGGCTTCCAACATGCTGTAGTCGGTGAACGAGAGCACCAGCGACGCCATGATCGGCCCGATGGTGATCAGAGCCAGGCCGATGAACCAGGGCGCGAGGAAGAGGTAGGCCGCGCGGTTCTCGCGTCGCTGCATTGTGCTCAACCTGCGCGATGGCCGACTCGTCGGGACCTTCCGCTGGGCGTTCTTCTCGGCAGTTGCGGCAGTGGCGTCGGTGCTTGTCACGGCGTCACCTCCTTTCCGTGGATGTGTCGGATGAGCTGCCGGCCGGACCGGTTGATCCGCGCACCACCAGCTCGGTCTGGAGCATGACCTGGCCTGCGGCCCGGCGGTCGTCGCTGAGCTGCAGAAGCATGTCGACGGCCATGCGGCCGGCCGCGGGAGTGGGATTGGATACCGTGGTCAGCCGCGGACGGCTGATCCGCGCCAGAGCGCTGTCGTCGAACCCGACGACGCTGACGTCTTCAGGGACACGAATGCCCAGCGAGTTCAGGCCTTCGATGACGCCGATGGCCATCAGGTCGTTGTAGGCAATCACAGAGCAAGCGCTTTCCCGCGCTACGTGCTCGGCCACCGCCATGCCGCCGTCCACCGTGGGCTGGTTGGGGCCGATAACGATGGGGTCGAGGTCGGCAGCGCGGCACGCCACGACAGCCGCCTTTCGGATCTCGCGGCTCGTCCAGGAGCCACGTGGACCTCCGAGGATCGCGATCCGGGTATGCCCGAGTCCGATCAGGTGGTTCACGGCCTGCCTCGCCCCTTGACCGACGTCCATCAGGACGCAAGGCAGGCTGGGCACCGAGCGGTTGATCAAGACCAGCGGGACTTCTTTGGAGAGCTTCTCGATGAGGTCGTTGCTCATACGCGGGCTGCAAAGGAGCACTCCGTCTACCTGCTTGGCCAGGGCATGAACCAAGTCTTCCTCGGCCATCGGGTCTTCGTCGGTCTCGGCGACGAAGATGTTGTAGTCCCGTCCACGAGCCTGGCTTTGCGCAGCCTTGATCAGCGGCGGGAAGAACGGGTTGGCGATGTCGGCCACGATCAGCCCGACATTGCCGGTCTGCCCGGTGATGAGTGCCCTGGCGGCCCGGTTCGGGCGGTAGCCGAGGCTCTCGGCCGTGGCGAGCACACGACTCCGAGTCTCGGAATTGACCATGTGGGGTGCCGAGAACGTCCGGGAGACGGTGGAGATGTGCACCCCAGACGCCCTGGCGACATCGCGGATGGTGGATGGCACGTCGTGGCCTCTCTGTGGATGGAGCGACGCTGTGCTTTGGATCACAACGTTGGCGCCTAGTTATGCAAGGCTTTGTAGGAGTTGTCAATCCATAAGAACGATTCAAGACTCCAACCGTTGTCGGAACGTTATGCGGCGAAGTCGCTGATGAAAGCGATTTCTCAGCGTCGGCCGCGGATCACCCGGCGGTGGCATCCGGCGGATGGGGCACCACCATCGCGGCACGGAGGCTGCAATCCTTTGCAGTCTCGCGACCGAGGTCCAAGCCGAACACGTAGCGATGGCACCGGACCTATTCCGCGGCGCGTCGTCCAGGCCTCCGTGGTTCCCGCGGCCTGTGTGGGCCCGCTTGGCCTCCGGCCCCTCCCGTGTGGCCGCCTCCGTATCACCCGTTGATCATGGGCGGATGGCGCCTTCTCGACGCCGGATGGGCGTCAGGTGCCCATGATCAACGGGGAAAGGCTTCCCCAGGGTGGTGCGACTTCCGATCGACTATTCATCGAGAAATTGGCTTGGGCTTTGCTATGCCGCGGAAAGTCTGCAAATTTTCTGCAAATCGGATCTATTGACGCCAAATTGACGCCCTAACTAATCTTCGGTCCCCATAGATTCCGGGAAATGAATGAGGGACGGAGTTGAGATCATGCGAAGATCCAGATCTGGGGGAGTGGCGCTGGCTGCGGGCGTCGTGCTCGTTGCGTCAGCGGCTGTCGCCTATGGCGGCGACGGCTCGGGCGGAGTCTCCAACCTGGCCATGAGGCACGCCCGTGAGGCGCTGCCGGAGGGTGACGGGTGGGGATCCGCCGGCGCGGGCACTACCGGCGGCTCCAATGCCTCCGAGGGCGACGTTCATGTGGTGTCGAGCCGGGCTGAGCTCATCGACGCGCTCGGCGGAGACAACGACAGCAATCAGGACAACGCCACTCCGAAGATCGTGTTTGTCGACGGTGTGATCGACGGCTTCGAGAGTCCTGACGGCGGGTTGCTGACCTGCGCGGATTTCGCGGACCCCGATTATGACTTCGACGAGTACCTGGCGACCTATGCCCCAGATGTCTGGGGCTGGGACACCGATCCACAAGGCCCGCTCGAGGACGCGCGAGAGCGGTCTATGCGTAACCAGGAGGCGCACACCCAGATCAACGTTGGCTCGAACACCACTCTCATCGGCTTGCCTGGCGCTACACTGCGGCACCTGACGTTGATGTTCAATCGAGCCGACAATGTCATCATCCGCAACATCACCTTCGACGAGGCGTTCGACTGCCAGCCGCGCTGGCGGCCCACGGACGGCGCGGAAGGCAACTGGAATTCGCATTTCGACCACGTATCGGTACGTCGCGGATCGAATTTCTGGATCGACAACAACACGTTCCTGACATCACCCGAGAAGCTGCCGGAGTACTTCGGCCGGAAATATGAGATATACGACGGCCAGCTCGACATCACTCATACGGCGGACCTCGTCACCGTTTCCAACAACATTTTCAAGGATCACGACAAACTGATGTTGATCGGGTCGACGAACAATCCGGGTGGCGGCGACCCCGGGCGCCTGAACGTCACGCTGCGGCACAATGTCTTCGACGGTATCGGCCAGCGTGCCCCGCGGGTGCGGTTCGGTCAGGTGGATATCTACAACAATTACTACAAGCTGGCCGTCGCAGCGCAGTCGCACGACTTCGACTACGCGTGGGGTGCTGGCGTCGAGTCTCAGATCTACGCGGAGAGCAACTACTTCACTTTCGAAGGCGCCGATGCCGACGCCTCGGAGGTCATCTACGACTGGGGTGGCACGGCCATCACTGAGAAGGGCACCTGGGCGGATCTTGGCCGGGGCAAAGCTCGTCCGGTGAGCCTGCTGGACGAGTTCAACGCCATTAATACCCCAGGGCTCGGCGACGACGCCGGATGGACGCCGGTGTTGCGCAGAGGGCCGGTGCTGCCTGCTATCGCGGTGCCCGCCGTCGTGAGCAAATCGGCCGGTGCGGGCGGGTTCCCGCTGTAGATCCGGCCACCTTCCGTTGATCATGGGCACCTGGCGCCTTCTCGGCGCGGAATAGGCGTCAGGTGCCCATGATCAACGGGGAGGAGGGGTGGGTGTTCCCCGTGCGATCCGCTATTGACCAGCCCGCGGCCGTGTAGGTAAATTTCCAGAATCCGCTAGCAAAGGTAGTCCGTTTACAAGGCCCCCAAGCCGCTCGCTTCACTCCCGGTCCAACGCTCGTTGTCCAAGGGCATCTCAGACCCCCGGAGGCAGCGCATGTCCCATCGTCCCTGCCAGCGCTCATCCACCAGCAAAGGCCGTTTTCGCCTGCTAGCCATGGCGTCGGTCCTCAGCCTGCTCGGTACGCTCACCGTCGTTCCCGGGACACTCGCCGCAAACGCCGACGAGCGGCCGGGGAAGCCGTCAGTGCACGATGATCGCGTCCCACGTGGCTGGATCATCAATCAGATCCGGCGGATGACCTTGGAAGAGAAGGTCGGCCAGCTATTCGTCACCTACGCCTACGGTGAAACCGTCGACACTGTCGACCCTCGCAACCAGGCAGCACACGGCGTCGACACCGCCCGCGAGCTGATCGACACCTACAAGCTCGGTGGGATGATCTATTTTGCCTGGTCTGACAACGTCAGCAATCCGGCCCAGATCGCCAACCTGTCCAACGGCATTCAGAACGCGGCCCTGAGCCAGCGTATGCGCATCCCCATGCTGATCTCCACCGACCAGGAGCAGGGCCTCGTCACCCGGGTCGGCCCACCGGCCACCCAGTTCCCCGGCAACATGGCGCTCGGTGCCGGCCGCAGTACTGACGACGCTCGCACAGCTGCCCGGATCACCGGTGCGGAGCTTCGTGCGCTCGGTATCAACCAGAACTACGCACCCGTCGCCGACGTGAACATCAATCCGCTCAACCCAGTCATCGCCGTACGTTCGTTCGCCGAGAACCCACAACTGGTCGCGGAGATGACGGTGGCGCAGGCCGCTGGGTACCGGCAGGAGAACGTCGCCGCCACCGCCAAGCACTTCCCGGGCCACGGAAACACCGACACCGACAGTCACATCGGGGTACCCATCATCCACCACAGTGTGCAGGAGTGGTGGGAGATCGACGCGCCGCCATTCGAGGCCGCTGTCGAGGCTGGCATCGACGCGATCATGACCGCGCACATCATCGTTCCCGCGCTTGATCCGGCGGAGGACCCGGCGACGTTGTCGGAGCCGATCCTCACCGGCTTCCTGCGTGAGGAACTGGGGTACGACGGCGTCGTCGTCACCGACGCGCTCGACATGGCTGGCGTGCGGGAGCACTACGGCGACGAGCGGGTCCCGGTGCTGGCGCTCAAAGCGGGCGTGGACATGCTGCTCATGCCGCCGGACATCGACCTCGCCTATAACGCGGTGCTCGATGCCGTGCGCGACGGCGAGATCACCGAGCGGCGGATCGACGAGTCGCTCTATAGGATCCTCCGGCTGAAGTACCAGCGCGGTCTGTACAAGGACCCGTTCGTGAAGATCGACGCGATCGACGACGTGGTCGGCATCCCCGAGCACTATGCGGAGGCGCAGCGGGTGAGCGACGCGACCACCACGCTTGTCGCCAACGATGCGGGTGTGCTGCCGTGGAATCCGGGCGACGACGACGTGCTGGTCACCGGCTGGGGCGTCACCACTACCCAGAACTTCGCGAACGTGATCGGCGAGCGGGGGCCGTCCACCGACGTCTTCCAGACCGGAGCGAATCCGGGTCAAGCTGCCATCGACGAGGTGGTGGCACGGGCGGCCGACAGCGACCTGGTGGTGGTGACCACGATGAATGCCTGGAGACCGGGCAACAGCGGCCAACGGGACCTGGTCGAGGCGCTGGTCGCCACCGGGACGCCGGTAGCCGTCGTCGCTGTGCGTGACGCCTATGACATCGCTTACATGCCCGGGGTCGAGACCTATCTGGCGACGTACTCCTACGGGATCGAAGCTCTGGAAGCCGCGACGAGAGTCTTGTTCGGCGAGAACTCTCCGCAGGGCACGCTCCCCGTCACGATCCCGACCGCGGAGGAGTCGGATGTGCCCCTGTACCCCTACGGACACGGTCTGAGCTACTGAATCCGCGATATCTGGTACGTAGCGTCCTGCAGGGTGAGGCCCCTGGCGCTCGGTCTGCAGGACGCAAGGCGCGAGTGGAGGAGACAGTGATGCGACGCAGACGATTCCTGGCCGGGTTCGGAGGACTCGCCGGCGTGCCGTTCATCGGCGGCGCCAGCGCCGCCGGCGGACCTGCAGCCGGCGGACCGGCAGGCGGAGGGCAGCGGCCGCGCAAAGTACGCAGCGGGATCGAGGAGCTGGCCCGGCAGGACTACAAGCTCCTCGACGGCCAGCGGGTGGGGATCATCTCCAATCCGACCGGGGTGCTGCCGGACCTGACCCACGAAGTCGACGACATGGTGTTACGTGGAGGCGTTGACGTCGTGGCTGCCTTCGGTCCGGAACACGGCTTCCGTGGCAGCTCTCAGGCCGGCGAAGGAGAGGACTCGTTCGTCGACGAGAAGACCGGCGTCACGGTGTACGACGCCTACGCCAGCCTGCCGCCGAGTCAGATCGTCGACCTGTTCAGCGAGGTCAAGGACGACGTCGGCCTCGACACGATTGTGTTCGACATCCAGGACGTCGGCGCCCGCTTCTACACCTACATCTGGACCATGTACTGGTCCATGGTGGCGGCCGCCCAGCTGGATCTGCGTTTCGTCGTGCTCGACCGGCCCAACCCGATCACCGGCCGGCAGGCGATGGGTCCGGTGCTGAACTATCCCGACCAATCTTCGTTTGTGGGCCAGCGGGAGATCAGCCAGCAGCACGGGATGACTGTGGGCGAGCTGGCCCAGCTGTTCAACGCTGAATTCTTGCCAGGTGAGGCGGGCAGCGGGGTCGACCTCGAGGTGGTGCCCATGCGCGGCTGGTTCCGCGACATGTGGTTCGAGGAGACCGGCCTGCCCTGGGTGATGCCGTCGCCGAACATGCCGACGGTGGACACCGCGGTCGTGTATCCCGGCACCTGCCTGTTCGAGGCCGGCCACAGCACGCAAGGTGTGGCCGAGGGTCGTGGCACCACCCGGCCGTTCGAGCTGATCGGTGCCCCCCATGTCAACCACGAGTGGGAGGAAGCACTCAACGCCCTCGACCTGCCGGGCGTGCGGTTCCGCGAGAACTACTTCAACCCGACTTTCGCCAAATACGCCGGCCAGGTGTGCGGCGGCGTACAGGTCTACGTCACCGACCGCGATGCCTTCGACCCGATCCACACCGCGATCGCGATGCTCATCGAGGCACGCAAGCTGCAGCCGGACGACATGGAGTTCTGGCGGCCGGGCACGGCAGGGCGCCGGTGGATCGACTTACTCACCGGAACCACCTGGGTGTATACCGCGATCGAGGACGGACTCAGCGCCGACGAGGTGGTCGCGGGCTGGCAGGACGACCTCGCCGGCTTCCGCACCATCAGGGAGGAGCACCTCATCTACCACCGGCAGCGCGGCAAGCGTTAGCAGCCCGTGCTGGCGTCGTTGCCGAGAGGAGACAGATGAGCACATCGAGACGAGACTTCCTACGGACCATCGGGGCAGGATTGGCAGCCACCGTGAGTGTGCCGGCGACGGCGGGAGCGGCGTCGGCCGCCATCAGACCGGTTCTGGCCGCCGGCTCGGGAGGGCAGCTGACCGGGCCGCCCACCGTGACTGGCGACGACGTCCGCTTCACGCCGGATCGGACGCTGAGTTCTGGCTCGCCCGGCGACGTCGGGCTGCTCGCCGAGCATGTGGGCCGGATCGTGCCGAGCCTGACCGCATATCTGGACACCACGCCGGAGAACCCGGACCGGCCGATGTACGCCGGGGCCGTAGTGCTGGCCGCCAAGGACGGGGTGGTCGTCGAGCACTCCGCGATGGGTCACGCGCTGCGCTATGCCGACATCGACGGCACCGAACTGCCGCATGACCAGTGGGTCGCCGCGGAAACGGACACGATCTTCGACCTGGCTTCGGTGACGAAGCTCTTCTGCACGGTGGTGATCCTGCAGCTGATCGAGGACGGCGCCGTCGGCCTGGACACTCCTGCAGCGCACTACGTCCCGGAGTTCGCCGAGAACGGCAAGGATCAGGTGACTGTGCGGCAGTTGCTGACTCACACCGCTGGGCTCCCGGCCTGGCTGCCGCTGCATTCGGGGTACGACACGCCGGAGGAACGAATCGCGGCGGTGTATGCCGCCGACCTCCAGAACCCGCCCGGAACCCAGTACGTCTACTCAGACATCGGCCTGATCACGCTGGGCAAACTGGCCGAGCGGGTCGCGGGCGCGTCGTTGGATCAGCTCGTCGCCGAGCGCATCGCAGAGCCTCTCGGCATGACGGACACCATGTTCAACCCGCCGGAGTCGTTGCATCACCGGGTCGCGGCGACCGAGGACATGTCGTCGATCGGCCGCGGCATCGTCCGGGGTGAGGTGCATGACGAGAACGCCTGGTCTCTGAACGGGGTCGCCGGCCACGCGGGCCTGTTCTCCACCGCGGCGGATCTGGCCGTGTTCAGCCAGATGCTGCTGAACGGAGGGGAGTACGGCGGAGAACGGATCTTGTCCGAGGACATCATGCGGCAGGCGATCACCAACCAGAACGACGGCCTGCCGCCCGGTTCCGAAGCGCGCCGTGGGCTCGGATTCGAGCTGCACAAGCCCTGGTACATGGCCTCGATCGATTCGCCCGTGACGTTCGGTCACACCGGGTTCACCGGGACGTCGCTGGTCATCGACCCGTTGTCGAGCACGTTTGTCGTGCTGCTCACCAACCGGGTCCATCCCGATCGCGGCTGGGGCAGCAACAACCTGGCCAGGCAGGCGGCTGCGCGCCATCTTGGCCGGGCCATGCCGGTCAGCCCGGCCGTTGGCCGTACGGCCTGGTACTCCGGTCAGCCCCACGACTCGACTCACACTCTCACCGTGCCGTTCTCACGGCCGGCCGATCATGGGCCGCGGGTGTCATTCCGGCTCTGGTACGACACCGAGGCCGGATTCGACGTCGGGCGGCTCGAGGCGTCATCGGACGAAGGGGAGAGCTGGGACCAGGTGCCGTTCGACCTCGAAGTGGACAACTACCGCTGGTCCAGCGACGGGACGTTCTCGGGCTTCCAGGGGCGCCAATGGGTACGCGCAACCGCCGGCTTGCCAGCTGGAACGACGCATCTGCGCTGGAGTTACACCGGTGAGCGGAGCACTCCGTCCCGCGGCCGCGGCGTGTACGTCGACGGCGTGCGGGTCACCGACCGCCGCGGTGCGCTGTTCAACGGCCAGCGTCCTGCCGATGCTGCCCGCGTTGTCCTCGACGGCTGGACCGAATCCGCCAACTGAGATTTCACCACCCCCTTATCGGTGATCGTCAGTGGGGTGTGGTTGTGAGGCCGCGACCACAACCCACTGACGATCACCGAAGGGGCGGCGGCCTTTTCTGCGGTGGGGTGGGTGTACACGGGCTTTGCGGGAGTGGGGGAGACGGTCGGGGCGGGGGCTTGAGGGCAGGGCGGCGTGGGCGTCAGCTCTGGGGCGGGGCTTCCGCGGCGTGGATCCTGAACTCGAGTTCGGGACGCTCCCATGGGACGGCCGGTGGCCGTGCCGCAACGGTGCCGATCCGTTCGGCCCCGAGACGGCGGTAGAACATCTCGGCCGGCGGATGCGACACGACCCGCACGGTCGGCAATCCAGCCGCGTGCGCCTGAGCGATCATATGCTCGATCAGCGCGCGGCCGAGCCCGCTGCCCTGTGCGTCGTCGGCGACGAACGCGAGATCGAGCTCCGGCGGATCGAGTAGTAGTGCGTAGAACCCGAGCAATCGACCGCCGCGGTCAGTTGCCACGAAGACCTCGTGCCGGTCCAGGTACTCGCCGGTCACGCGGTAGTCCCAGAGGATTGACGCGTACTGGCCGTGGTAGGCGCTGGAGGAATGGATCAGCGTGGTGATGCGCCTAGCATCTCTCCTGGTCGCGCGCCTGATCGTGGCGTCCACCGGCTCAGTATAGGGCTGTCCGCGGTCCGTGAGTTCGGAGCGGCGTTCTGCCCGCGTTCTCGCCGGCAACGCGTCGTTCACGATGTCCGTTCGAGCACCACCACCGGGATGTCATGTGGCACCGAGGCTTGATGTCGTTCGAAGACGGGCGCGTCGTCGGCCATCAGCCGCCACAGCCGGGTCCGTTCGGCCCCTTCGGCGATCCGGGCCAGGGCGGTGAAGCGTTCGGCGCGGATCTGGACCTCGACCTCTGGATTGGCGCGCAGATTGCGATACCAATGGGGCAGAGTCGGATCGCCGAAACGTACTCCGCTAGCGACTAGTACGAGACGCTCGCCGTCCTGTCCGAAGAACAGCCCGGTGCGCCGCCGTTGACCGGTGCTGCGGCCGACGGTGGTCAGCACCAGGTTCGTGCTGCCTCCCTCGAGGTATCCATCGGCGCCATCGGTCGCGAGGTAACGGCGGACGTGGTCGGCGACGGCTGGGTCCGGGCTATCGGTTACCTGTGCAGTCATGTCGCTTCCTCTCGTGTGCTTATCGCCGGGATTGACGATGTGCGATGGAGGCGACACTGCCGAGCGCGGCTTCGGAATTCCTTCAGACAGCCTTCGGGTCGACGACGGACGGCCAGCGGCGATCCACTGCGGCGAGGCATTGCTCCAGCTCCGCGGCTCTCCCGTGCTCGAACTCCGAGGAGAATTCGGCGCCACCCAGGATTGCTCGCACCGAGGCCGCGATACGGTCGACGTCGCCTCGTTCCGCTGCCGGCAACGGTGCGCCGGTGGACTCGCGTACAGCTGCCGCAGTGCCCAGCAGACGGGCTGCCCAGCCGGTTGGCGCGTCCGAACTCAGTGCACCTGCACTCAACGCACCCGCCAGTCCTTCCAGAGCGAGCGCCACGGCCCTCGGGTCACCGGTTCGCCGGGCAGCGGACAGCCCATCTAGCTGAAATGACAGCGCTGCCTGCTGGTCACCGCGCTGCTCGGCGACGAATCCGAGTTCGGCGAGTATCAAGGCGGCGCCGGCGTCGGAGTCCAAACGCTGTTCCCAATCGAGGACGGAGAGCAGCAGCGACTCGGCCGTCTCAAGGTTGCCTTGCCGGCGAGCGGACAGCGCAAGGCCGGTGTCGGCAAACACCTGGCCGACGACATATCCCTGTTCGGCCGCACGCTCCCGAGCCTGCTGGTGCAGCTCGTCGGCCCGGGCATAGTCGCCTTTCAACAGTGCGACCCGGCCCAGCGCGATCAGCTTGTCACTGACCTCCGTGCCCAGTTCCAGCTCCTCGGCCATGCGGAACCCGTCCCGATGCCAGCGTGCGGCCTCGTCGTACCGGCCGATCACCTGCGCCAGGGAGCCCAGCGCGAAGGAAGCGTGCAGCTGTCCCCACCGATCGCCCAGCTCGGTGAAGAGGTCCATGCTCTTCTCACCGTGCTCGCGTACTTGCGCCAGTTGTCCGCGTAGCATCATCTGCTGGGCCAGTGTGCCCAGCGCCGCGGCGGTCCCCCATTGGTCGCCGATGGCTTGGAAGACGCCCAGGGTGCGCCGGGTCAACTCTTCAGTGGCAGCCGCGTCGCCGATGCCGATGCGAGCGAAGCTGAGAAACCACTCGGCCCGCGCCCGACCAGCCAGCTGATTGAGATCGCGTGGTTCCGTCGTTGCCGCAACGACGACGGGCGCTGCGGCCGGCTCACCGAGCCGGAGGGTGAGCGCAGCCTGCCAGATGTGGGCGGTGGCACGGGCCGATTCAAGGTCTGGGACAGCGGTCGGCATCGAGCACGCCGTTTCCAGCCAACGACGGCCTTCCCGGAACCGGCCGCGCAACACCCAATACCACGCGGACTGGTTGGCCATCTGCAGAGCCGCGCCCGGATCACCGTCGGCGACCGCGCTTTCGAACGCGCGGCGCAGATTGCCGAACTCGGTGTCCAGCCGCAGCAGCCACTCGCGTTGGGCAGGTCCGTGCAGGTGTGCGCCGGCCGTCGTGAGGAGCTCCAGGTAATACCGACGATGCCGGTCCCGGACATGCTCGGCTTCACCGGCGGCGCGCAGCTGTTCCTCGGCGTAGGCGGCGACTGACTCCAGCAGCCGGTAGCGTGGCCCGTCGCCGGCGCTGTGCTCGGCGACCACCACCAGAGACCGATCCACCAAGTCGGAGAGTATGTCGACGACGTCCTCGCGAGCGACGTCCTCACCGGCCTCACCGGCACCGGCGGACACGGCTTCGGCGGCGCGCAGCGTACATCCGTCGGCGTGCACGGCCAGGCGGCGTAGCACCGTCTGTTGAGCTGGGTCCAGCAAGCTCCAGCTCCACTCGATCATGGCTCGCAGCGTTCGATGCTGAGTCTGGGTCCGCGGCTGGCCGGTACCGAGCACTCGGAAGCGGTCGTCCAGGCGAGCGGCCAGTTCATGCACGCCCAGCGCACGCACCCGGGTGGCAGCCAGTTCCAGCGCGAGCGGTAGTCCGTCCAGGCGGCGGCAGATGTGCTCGACCACCTCGGCGTTGGTGGCGTCCAGTGCGAACCCGGGGGCGGCGGCCGCGGCTCTCTCCACGAACAGTTGGACGGCGCTGGAGGCCTGCAACGCCTGGAGGTCACTTCGTGGCGCGGGCAGCGTCAGCGGGGGCACCGTCCACAGCCGCTCGCCGGTCACGTTGAGGGAACGTTGGCTGGTAACGACGATCCGCAGCTCAGGAGCCGCGCGCAACAAGGTGGTCGTCAGCGTGGCCACGGCATCCGCTACGTGCTCGCAGTTGTCCAGAACCACGAGCATGTGTTTGGCGCGCAGCGCTTCCGCGAGCTGCGAGGCCATCACCATCGGATCCGCTGCCGCACCCGGGACGGGCATGCTGGATTCGTCGCGAACGTTGAGCGCTGCGGTGACCGTTTCCGCGACAGCAGCCAGCCCTGCCGCCGCCTGGGTGGGGTCTGCCGAGTCTGGATGCGCACCCGTCGGTTGCACGACGCCGGCCAACTCCACCAGCCACGCACCGTCGCGAAACGAGCCGCGCACGCGGTGGGCCGCCTCGATCGCCAAGCTGGTCTTGCCGATCCCTCCCGGGCCGGTCAGGGTGACGAGGCGATCCGAATCCAGCAGTTGCCCGACCTCGTCCACCGCCGTTTCGCGGCCGACCAGGCTGGTCAATGCCGACGGCAGGTTGCCCGGGACCGGCCTCGCCGCTGTCCTGGGCGGATGGGCGGCCAGCTGCGGGTCCTGGCGGAGTATGGCCTCGTACAGCGTGTTGAGCTCGGGACTCGGATCCACGCCCAGCTCGTCGGCAAGTTCCGCACGGAGCCTGCGATAGCTGTCCAACGCCTCGCTCTGGCGACCGGCACGGTAAAGCGCCCGCAGCTGCGCGGCGCGCAACCGCTCACGGAGCGGGTGCTGAGCTACCAGCTCGCTGAGCTCGTCAGCCAGCAGCGTGTGTTCGCCGAGTTCAAGTCTTGCCTCCGCCTGCTCTTCCACGGCAGTCAGGCGCAGCTCATCGAGGCGGACGATCTCCGGGCGGGCGAAATCCTCGTCGCGGAAATCGATGAGCGCCGGCCCTCGCCACAACGCCAGGGCATCTGCCAGCAGGGACGCTTTCGTCTGTGCGTCGTCGGCGGTGTGCGCCCGGGCCACGAGTGCCTGGAACCGGCCGGTGTCGATGTCCTCGGGGGCAGCCTCGAGAACGTAGCCAGGTGCCTGGGACGTCACCAGGGAGCGCCCGCCCGGTGCCGCGTCGTCGAGGACCCGCCTGAGCTGGGAGATCCTGGTCTGCAGGGCGCCGCTGGGGTTGGCTGGCAGGTTTGCGCCCCACATGTCGTCGATCAGCCGATCCGCCGGCACTACGCGGCCGTTGCTGATCAGCAAGTGCGTCAGCAGGATGCGGACCTTCACCTCGGGTACGCGGATCAACCGGCCCTCCGCTGTCCAGACAGCCAGTGGCCCTAACACCCCGAAACGCATGCTGCTCACATTAGTGGCCGTGCCCGGCACCAGCGCACTGTGACCGGACGGTCGTTCTTCGCGGTCCGCGTGGGCTGTAGCCGGTCTGGAGTCCGCCTGGAGTGATTCCGAAGCGCCGCTGCGCAGAGTGAAGCTCGTCAGCCGGTCGCCGATTCGGACATCTACCCCGAGCGGTGGCCGGGGCAATCACCAGGTACTCCGGCTGGAAGAGAGGAAACGGCGATGACTCAGCAAGCCGTACGGATCTCAGTTCTGGCGAGCACGACCGCAGACCTGACCGTGGGGGACTGGATCGCGCGCCGGGCCGGGCGGCTCGGCGAAGTCGATGTAGACCTCATCGATCTCGCCACCGCACGCCTGCCGGATCGCCGGGCGGCCACACTGCCGGAAGGGGGAGTGCAGCCAGCAGCCGTACACGATCTCGTGCCCTGGCTGACCGAGGCAGACGGCTTCGTCGCGGTCCTCCCGGGCAGCGTTACCGGTGTTCCTGAGCAGATCCGTAACGCCCTCGATTGGTGTACATCGGCGTGGGCCGGCAAGCCGGTCGCACTTGTGACGAACGGGCCCGCCCCTCAGCACACGGCGGTGCCGCGCGACGTCCACTCGGCGTTCCAGAACAGACAGGCCACGGTGATCAGCTCGGTCGATGCCCACACTGAGCCGAAGGGCCGCGGCGAACACCGGCTTTCGGATCAGAACAGCACCGCCGACCGGCTACTCGCCGAGCTCGTGGCAGCAGCCCGCCGGGCGCGGAACGTATCGGCGTTCTGACCCGCCGAACTCGTCAGTGCATGCGCGTCGCAGCGACGCGGACATCTCACGACAACCCAGAAAGGTTCCACATGTCTTCCGCCCAATTGGCCACGCCCGCGCAGCGCGCTGGCGCCAAGGAATGGCTCGGTCTCGCCACCTTGCTGTTGCCGACCGTCCTGCTCTTCCTGACCATGACCGTACTCTTTCTCGCCACCCCCCAGATTGCGGCTGATCTGCAGCCCAGCAGCTCGCAAGTGTTGTGGATCAACGACATCTACGGCTTCATGATGGCCGGTCTCCTGGTCGCCATGGGCACCCTCGGTGACCGGGTCGGGCGGCGCCGCGTGCTGCTCTTCGGCGCTGTGGCGTTCGGCGCGGCGTCGACGGTGGCGGCGTTCTCAAGCAGCGTGGAGGTGCTGATCGCCGCGCGCGCCGTCATGGGCCTGGGCGCGGCGGCCGTCATGCCGGCCACGCTGTCGCTCATCAGCAATATGTTCCAGAACGCCCGCCAACGGGCCACTGCCATTGGTATGTGGGCGGCGTCGGTGTCCGTTGGCGTCGCCGTCGGGCCGCTGGTGGGGGGACTACTGCTCGAGACGTTCTGGTGGGGCGCCGCCCTTCTCGTCGGCGTTCCGGTGATGGCGCTTGTGGTGATCGCGGCCCCGCTGCTGGTGCCGGAGTACCGTGCACCGAACGCGGGACGCTTGGACGTTCTCAGTGTGGCGCTGTCGATGGCGGCGTTGTTCCCCTTCGTCTACGGCATCAAGGAACTCGCCAAGGCCGATGCTGTCGCCGTGCCGGCGCTCGCGCTGGCCGTTGGTGTGCTCATGGCCGTCGTCTTCGTTCGCAGGCAGCTGCGCCTGCCCAACCCGCTGCTCGACGTCCGGCTGTTCGGTAACCGCGTCTTCAGTGGCGCCTTGGGCGTGTTCTTGCTGGCAGCGGTAGCGCTCGGCGGTGTCTACCTCCTCTTCACCCAGTACCTTCAGCTGGTGGCCGAGCTGTCCCCGCTCGAAGCCGGGCTGTGGATCTTGCCGGCGGCGTTGCTGCTGGTGGTCGCCTCGACGGTCTCGCCGTCGCTGGCCCGCCGGTTCCGGCCGTCGTCGATCATCGCGGCCGGTCTGCTCTTCTCGGCCGCCGGCTACGGCGTTCTCACCCAGGTGGGTAGTCCGTCGGGTTTGACGCTGCTGATCGTCGGCTTCTACATCCTGTACCCGGGCATCGCGCCCACCATGGCGCTGACCACCAACCTGGTCATCGGGTCCGCGCCTCCGGAGAAGGCGGGCGCGGCGTCGGCGGTCAACACGACGGCCAGCGACCTCGGACTCTCGCTCGGTATCGCCATCCTGGGCAGCATCGGTACGGCGGTTTATCGGACCGGCATGGCGAACGACGTCCCGTCCGGGCTGTCCGACGTGGCGGCCGACGGTGCGCGAGACACCCTCCCGGGGGCGCTCGCGGCGGTCCACGAACTGCCCGCGTCGGCGGCGTACACGCTGCTCGATCCCGCCCGGGCGGCGTTCACGAACGGTTTGAACGTGGCGGCAGGAATCGCCGCGGTGCTCGCCCTCGCAGCCGCGGTGCTGTCGATGACAATCCTGCGGAGGGTGCCGCCGACGAGTGACGCCGCGCCGCATGCCGATACGGGTTCGTCCGCCGTGGCCGATGGCGATGTGCTCCCCGCGGAAGGGGAGCGGCCCACCGGGACCGGGGGCGTCGTGCCCGCCGGTGCCCGGTGAAGGACCGAACGTCGAAACAAGGAGCAGTCTGATGCCCGTACGTCAGGTGAACTCGTTCAGTGAGCTCAAGGCGGACTTCGACCGGATCGTCGGCGACGTCGTCTACGCGACGATGACCACGGTGGACCCGAAAGGCCGGCCCCGCGCGCGGGTGCTGCTGCCGATCTGGCAGGTGGTCGGCGGCCAACCGGTCGGGTGGCTGGCGACGTACCGGACTCCGGTCAAGACAGCGCACCTGGCGACCAACCCGCACGCCACGTTCTCGTACTGGAGCCCGGCCCAGAACACCGTTGCCGTCGACACCGTGGCGAGCTGGGTGAGCGACCGGGACACCAAGGACGAGGTCTGGAAGTTGTACCAGAAAGGCAGCCCGCGGGGTGTCGGCTACGACCCCGGGGCGTACTGGAGGCGCGGGCCGTCAGACCCTGAATACGAGGTCCTGCGTCTGGACGGCTGGCGGGTGCAGGTGCTCTGGGGCCGGGAGCTGGCGGCCGGCACGCCAGTGGCGCTCACCCACATAACCACCCCCGAGTTTCCCGGTGATCATCAGTACCTTGTGGTCCCTATCGGGTGATCGTCAGTACGTTGCGGTTGCAGGATGACAACCACAACGTACTGACGATCACCCGATGGGGATGCGGACGTCGGGGCGTGCAGCCGTCGTAACGGCCCGGGACGCTAGTTCCAGCCGGTGCGGCGGCGGACCCACTCCAGTGTGGTGACGTGCTTGGCCCGCTGGAAGGAACGCACCGTCGGCAGGCCCTGGGGCGCCGGGCGACGGGAGTGCAACGCGAAATAGCCGCACAGGCCGGCGATGAATGCGGTGATGTGATCGGGGGCGACGTCTGTCAACAGGGGATGCTCAGCCACGATGGGGTCGGGGTCGATCCCGTGATTGGCAGCGTCGAGCAAGAGCATGACGGAGTCGATCCAGACGGCGCCACGGCACGCCCACGGCCAGTCGACAAACCACGCCCGCGCGGCGTCGAACAGGACATTGTCGGCTCGGATATCGAGGTGAACCAGAGTGTCGCCGTCGAGATGGTCGAGGGCGGAGGCGGCCAGGTCGGCGAGCCGGTCGAGGTGGCGTCGCTCCCAGGGGTCGAGATCGGCCGGCGGCGCACTCGCAAGCTCGCGATAGCACAGCATGTCCGCGCGTAGTTCGTCGCTGGCCTTGGCGACGTCGTCGATCGGGCACGGCGTCAGCGCGCGGGACATGTCCGCCAAGGCATCCAGGACCAGCCGGAGTTCGTCGCTGGTCCACGGTTGCTGAGGTGGCGACCCGGGGACCTCATCGAAGATCAACGCGACCCACTCGCCGTCGTCGTAACTGCCGCGCATCGCCGGCGCCGGCACTCGAGCCGGCAACTGGCGCATCACGTTTGCTTCGGTTCGGTAGATGCCGGGCGTGTGTGGATTCACTGCCTGGCCAGCGGCTTTGACGAAGGCACGACGGCCGTCCGTGCAGCGCACCCTCGCGGCCATGCCGGGGGAGAAGCCTCCGCGCTGGTTCTCTGCGGTGACGACGGCGGAGCCGAGCAGGTCTTCGATACCGGCCCGGACCTGGACCGGAAGATCAACCCACTCCAAGCGGGTGTTGTTGTCGAACGCCAGCTCCTGCCCGGCAGCCGTACCTGGGGATTCCATCAGCCCATGGTGGCCATTTCGCGCCAGAGCGGACAACTCATTTGTTTTCCGCGACTTCAATACCGCCAGGTTGACTTCGCGGCTGTTCCAGACCGTTGAAGCCACCTGGCGGTATTGAAGTGCGGGCGCGAACCCCCTCCGACCGATACGGACTTGCATGGCCATGCATTGCGGTGCATACTCATGAATATGGTCACGACGGTCGCGGTAGCAGGTGCCAGCGGGTATGCGGGCGGGGAACTGCTGCGCCTGCTGTCCAACCATCCCGAGTTCGAGGTGGGCGCGGTCACCGCGCACTCGAGCGCGGGGGACAAGCTCGGGCGGCACCACCCGAACCTGATCGGGCTGGCCGGTCGAACCCTTCAGCCGACGACGCCCGACGTCCTGGACGGGCATGACGCCGTGGCTCTCGCGCTCCCACACGGAGCGAGCGCGGAGATCGCGGCAGCCATGTCGGAGAACACGCTCGTCGTCGACTGCGGAGCCGACCACCGGCTGACCGATCCGGATGCCTGGAAACAGTTCTACGGCACCGAACACGCCGGCAGCTGGCCTTACGGGCTGCCAGAGCTGGTCCACGCCGACGGCTCCAAGCAGCGCGAGCGCCTGGCGAACGCGCGGCGCATCGCGGTGCCGGGCTGCAACGTCACCGCCGTCACCCTAGCCATGGCCCCCGGGCTCGCCGCGGGCGTGATCGCGCCCACCGACATCGTGGCCGTGCTGGCCAACGGCCCGTCGGGCGCCGGGAAGTCACTCAAGACGCAGTTGCTTGCCAGTGAGATCCTGGGCGCCGCTAGCCCCTACGCGGTCGGCGGCGGACACCGGCACATCCCGGAGATCGAGCAGAACCTGGCGCTGGCCGCCGGCGCGCCGATCAGCCTTTCGTTCACCCCCACGCTCGTGCCGATGAGCCGGGGCATCCTCGCCACCGTCACCGCCAAGCTCAACAACGGCGTGACCAGCTCCGATGCCCGTAGCGCCTGGGGCAAGGCCTACGCTGACGAGCCGTTCGTCCACCTGCTCCCCGAAGGCCAGTGGCCGACGACGGCCGCAACCGTCGGCGCCAATACCGCGCACATCCAAGTGACGGTCGACGAACGGGCCGGGCGGCTGGTCGCGGTCGCGGCCATCGACAACCTCACCAAGGGCACCGCCGGGGCGGCGGTTCAGTGCATGAACCTGGCCCTCGGCCGGCCCGAGACGCTCGGCCTGCCCACCACCGGGGTGGCCCCATGACCTGGACCAGCGAGTCTGACGGACTTAGTGCGCCCGGCAAATGGAGTCTCTCCTCGCTCAGCGGACTCGCTCGTGCCTCGCTCGCCGATGCGCGCCACGCCATGGAGAGACTCCATTTGCCGGGTCGTCTTAGCCAGACCGCCGCGACACGGAAACGACGACGATCCATCACTTTCGTCATCGTGTCCACATCCTCCGTGTCCGCATAGAAGGAGTCTCCCCATGTCTGTCACCGCAGCAGCCGGTTTCCGGGCCTCCGGTGTCACCGCCGGCCTGAAACCGAGCGGCAAGCCGGACGTCGCGCTCGTTGTGAACGACGGTCCGCGCCGCGACGCCGCCGCCGTGTTCACGTCCAACCGGTGCAAGGCCAACCCGGTGCTTTGGAGCGAGCGCACCATCGCCGACGGCAAGCTGGACGCCGTCGTCCTCAACTCCGGCGGCGCCAACTGCTACAACGGGCCGGAAGGCTTTCAGACCACCCACGCCAGCGCGGAACTCGTCGCTGAGCTGATCGGCGGCGGCGCCTTCGACGTGGGAGTCTGTTCCACCGGCCTGATCGGGCAGCCGCTGGACCGTCCGCTGCTGGAGGCCGGCATCCGAGCCGCGCACCAAGCTCTTTCCGACGACGGTGGTCCCGACGCCGCCACCGCCATCATGACCACGGACACCAAACCCAAGCAGGCGGTCAGCGGCGGTGCCGGCTGGAGCGTCGGCGGCATGGCCAAAGGTGCCGGGATGCTGGCGCCCGGCCTGGCGACGATGCTGGTGGTGATCACGACGGACGCGGTCGCGACCTCCGGTGCCCTGGATGCCGCGCTGCGTCAGGCCACCAGGACGACGTTCGACCGGCTCGACACCGACGGCTGTATGTCTACCAACGACACCGTGTTCCTCCTGGCCAGCGGGTCATCAGGGGTGGAACCGAGTGCCGAGGAGCTGGCGGCGGCGGTCAAGGCCGTCTGCGCCGACCTGACTCAACAGCTGTGGACCGACGCCGAGGGCGCCCACCACGACATCGAGATCGCCGTGGCCGGAGCGGCGAGTGAAGACGATGCCGTGTCCGTCGGCCGGGCGATCGCGCGCAGCAACCTCTTCAAAGCCGCCGTGTTCGGTAACGATCCGAACTGGGGCCGGGTGCTCGCGGCGATCGGCACCACGGACGCGGTGTTCGAGCCGCAGCACATCGACGTCGCGATCAACGGCGTGCAGGTATGCCGGGCTGGCGGCACGAAGGCCGGTGACCCCGCCGACACCGTCGACATGTCGCCACGGCACGCCCGCGTCGAGGTGGACCTCGGCGCCGGGGCCTCGTCGGCCACACTGCTGACCAGCGATCTCACCCATGACTACGTCCACGAGAATTCGGCCTACTCGACATGAGCGATATCCCCGACACCCCCAATAGCGTCCTGCAAAGTGAGGCCTCCAGCGCACCCCTTGCAGGACGCAAGGACCACCACGAGGCGCTGGCCAAGGCGGGCGTGCTCGTGGAGGCGCTGCCCTGGATGAAGCGGTTCCACGGCAAGATCGTCGTGATCAAGTACGGCGGCAACGCGATGGTCGACGACAAACTCAAGCGCGCCTTCGCCGACGACATCGTCTTCCTGCGCCTGGCCGGCCTCAAGCCCGTCGTGGTCCACGGCGGGGGGCCACAGATCTCGGCGATGCTGAACAAGCTCGACATCGCCAGCGAGTTCCGCGGCGGGCTGAGGGTCACGACGCCGGAGGCGATGGACGTCGTGCGGATGGTGCTGTTCGGCCAGGTGGGGCGGGAGCTTGTCGGCCTGGTGAACGCCCACGGCCCGTTCGCGGTCGGCCTGTCCGGCGAGGACGCAGGCCTGTTCACCGCCGAACGCCAGCCCGCCGTCATCGACGGGGAAGAGGTGGACATCGGCCTCGTCGGCGACGTCGCCAAGGTGAACGCCGACGCCGTCAACGACCTGATCGACGCCGGGCGCATCCCCGTTGTCTCGTCGATCGCGCCTGACGTCGACGGCGTGGTGCACAACGTCAACGCCGATACCGCCGCCGCGGCCCTGGCCGTAGCCCTGGGAGCGGAGAAGCTCGTCGTCCTGACCGACGTCGAAGGCCTGTACCGCGATTGGCCGAACAGCACGGACATCATCAAGGAGATGACCGACGCCGAGCTGGCCGAACTTGTGCCCAGTCTTGACTCGGGCATGGTGCCGAAGATGCGTGCTTGCCTGCGCGCGGTCCAGGGCGGGGTGCCGGAGGCCACCGTCATCGACGGGCGCCAGCCCAACTCGCTGCTGCTCGAGGTCTTCACCGACGAAGGAGTGGGAACCATGGTGGTGCCGTCATGACGACACCAGCCAACACATCCGCCCAGCTCGCGGAGGTGCCGGGCCTGTCCGGTTCCACGGAGAGCATCACCAACGGCGAAGCGTGGACGCAGCGTTACGGTCAGGTGCTGATGAACACCTTCGGCACGCCGCAGCGAGTTCTGGTGCGTGGCGAAGGCTGCTATGTGTGGGACGCCGACGGGCGTCGCTACCTCGACATGCTCGGCGGCCTCGCGGTGAACGCGCTCGGGCACGCTCATCCGCTGCTCGTGTCCACGGTGACGGCACAGCTGGCGACCCTCGGGCACGTGTCCAACTTCTTCGCCTCGGCGCCCCAAGTCGCGCTCGCCGAGCGCTTGCTGGAGCTACTTGATGCCGGGTCCGACGCCTCACACGCCGGCAAGGTGTTCTTCACCAACTCCGGCACGGAGGCCAATGAAGCCGCGTTCAAGATCGCGCGGCGCACCGGCCGGCCGAAGATCGTGGCGGCAGAGGGCGGGTTCCATGGTCGCACCATGGGCGCGCTGGCGCTCACCGGTAAGCCCTCGATCCGGGAGCCGTTCGAGCCGATGCCGGCCGGGGTGGAGCACGTCCCGTACGGCGACGTCGACGCGCTGCGGAACGCCGTCGACACCCACACCGCTGCGGTCATCCTCGAACCGGTCCAGGGAGAGGCCGGTGTCCGTGTGGCGCCGCCCGGGTACCTGGCCGCCGCCCGGGAGATCACCGCGAACCACGGCGCATTGCTCATCCTCGACGAGGTGCAGACCGGCATCGGCCGCACCGGCCAGTGGTTCGCCCACCACACCGCGCAGATCACGCCCGACGTCGTCACCGTGGCCAAGGGCCTCGGGGGAGGGCTGCCCATCGGCGCGTGTATCGGGCTCGGGGCGGCGGGCGATCTACTGGGGCCTGGATCCCACGGAACGACGTTCGGTGGCAACCCGGTCGCGGCCGCCGCCGGGCTGGCTGTTCTGCACGCGATCGACCGGGACGGGTTGCTCGCGAATGTGCGCAGCGTAGGCCGCCACCTGGCCGACGGCGTGCACAGGCTGAAACATCCACTGATCACCGGCGTTCGCGGCAGCGGCCTGTTGCTGGGCATCGGCCTGGCGGAACCAGTAGCGCCGAGGTTCGCCGCCGTGGCGCTGGAAGCCGGGCTCATCGTGAACCCGGTCGCGCCGGACACCGTGCGGCTCGCGCCGCCGCTCATCCTCACCACGGCCCAGGCCGACGAGTTTCTCACCGCGCTGCCGAGACTGCTCGACGCTGCCAGGGAGAGCTAATGAGCACGCCAAGTGACCTAGCTTCGTGGCCTCCCGTAACGTTTCGGGCCGGTCTCGGCGCGCTACCCGTTACGCGAGGCCACGAAGCTTGCTCCAACGTTTCGACCCCCAGCACACCGATCACCGTGAAGGAGGCGTGATGGTCCGGCACTTTCTGGCCGATGACGATCTGTCGCCCGCAGAGCTGACCGATGTCCTCGATCTTGCCGATGAAGTCAAGGCGGACCGGTTCGCGCACCGTCCTCTCGAAGGGCCGCGCTCCGTCGCCGTGATCTTCGACAAGCACTCCACCCGGACCCGGGTGTCGTTCAGTGTCGGTATCGCCGAGCTCGGCGGGTATCCGCTGGTCATCGACGCGCAGACGTCGCAGATGGGGCGGGGCGAGCCCATCGAGGACACCGCCCGCGTGTTGGATCGCCAGTGTGCGGCGATCGTGTGGCGCACCTACGACCAGGCTCGCCTGGAACAGATGGCCGCGGCGTCCACAGTGCCCGTTGTGAACGCGCTGACCGACCTGTACCACCCCTGCCAACTGCTGGCCGACCTGCAGACAGTGCGTGAACGTAAAGGCGCGCTGGCCGGGTTGACCCTGACCTACGCGGGCGACGGTGCCAACAACATGGCGCACTCCTACCTGCTGGCCGGCGCCAACGCGGGCATGCACGTGCGGATCGCTGCCCCGCAGGCCTACGCGCCGGACGCCGGAGTGCTCTCCAAGGCTGCGGCCCTGGCCGAACGGACCGGCGGGTCAGTGGCGCACGTCGTCGATCCCGCCGACGCGTTCGCCGGCGCCGATGTGCTGGCGACGGACACCTGGGTGTCCATGGGGCAGGAAGGGGAGTCCGCGGATCGCGAGGCGCCGTTCGTGCCCTACGCCCTGACGGCGAAGGCCGTAGAGATCGCCGCACCAGAACCGGTTGTCCTGCATTGTCTGCCGGCCTACCGGGGCAAGGAGATCGCCGCCGACGTCATCGACGGCCCGGCTAGCGCGGTGTGGGATGAGGCCGAGAACCGGCTGCACGCACAGAAAGCCCTGCTGACCTGGCTCCTCCGGCAGGAGGTGGAACGACGATGACCCCGCCGACGACGCGCGCCGCGCGGCACGCCCAGATCTCCGAGATCCTGGCCCAGCATCCGGTCCGGTCGCAGACTGAACTGGCCGAGCGGCTCGCTGGCAGCGGCATCGAGGTCACCCAGGGCACCCTGTCGCGGGACCTCGACGAGCTGGGCGCGGTCAAGATACGCAACTCGCAGGGTTGGCTGGTCTACGCGTTGCCGTCGGAGGGCGGCGACCCGACGCCGCGGGCGGCCGAGGAAGGAGCCGTCGACGCCCGGCTGATCCGGGTCTGCGAGGAGATCCTGACCTCGGCGCGCAGCTCAGCCAACCTCGTCGTCCTGCGGACCCCGCCCGGCGCCGCGCAGTACCTGGCCTCCGCCATCGACCACGCGGCCCGCCCCGAACTGCTCGGCACCATCGCCGGCGACGATACTGTGCTGGTCATCAGTGCGGACCCAGCCGGCGGAGAGCAGGTCGCGCAGTGGTTCCTCGGTCTGGCCGAAGGGCGTGTTCCCGACGTCGCGCCGGGTTTCGCGCCGGATGACGGGTCGAGCGGGCCGTCGTCGTCGGCGTTCGCAGCCGCTGATCCCACCGACGTGAATTCACCATTCCCAGACTGATCATCCTCATAGGAGCCCACCATGTCTGCCACATCCGAGCGGATCGTTCTCGCATACTCCGGAGGTCTCGACACCTCCGTCGCCATCGGCTGGATCGCCGAGGCCACTGGCGCGGAGGTGATCGCCGTCGCCGTCGATGTCGGCCAGGGCGGCGAAGACCTCGACACCATCCGCAAACGGGCGATGGCCTGTGGCGCGGTCGAGGCCTACGTCGCCGACGCTCGCGACGAGTTCGCCGATGAGTACTGCCTGCCGGCGCTCAAGGCGAACGCCCTGTACATGGACCGCTACCCGCTGGTGTCCGCGTTGTCCCGGCCGGTGATCGTCAAGCATCTGGTGGAGGCAGCGCGCCTGCACGGAGCGACAACGGTCGGGCACGGCTGCACCGGCAAGGGCAACGACCAGGTGCGTTTCGAGGTCGGCATCACCGCGCTCGCTCCGGACCTGAAATGCATCGCGCCGGTGCGTGATCTCGCGCTGACCCGCGACAAGGCGATCGAGTACGCCGAGAAGCACGAGCTGCCGATCGAGACCACCAAGACGAACCCGTTCTCGATCGACCAGAACGTGTGGGGCCGCGCCGTCGAGACCGGCTTCCTCGAGGACATCTGGAATCCGCCGACGGAAGCGGTGTACAGCTATACGGCCAACCCGGCGACGCCGCGCGATCCCGACGAGGTCGTCATCACCTTCGACGCCGGCCGCCCGGTCGCCATCGACGGCGAGACCGTCACCATGCTGCAGGCGATCGAACTGCTCAACCAGCGGGCCGGCGCTCAGGGCGTCGGTCGGCTGGACATGGTGGAGGACCGGCTGGTGGGGATCAAGAGCCGCGAGGTCTACGAGGCGCCGGGTGCGCTCGCGCTGATCACCGCGCACCAGGAGCTGGAGAACGTCACCGTCGAGCGGGAGCTGGCGCGGTTCAAGCGGACCGTCGACCAGCGGTGGGGCGAGCTCGTGTATGACGGGCAGTGGTCGTCGCCGCTGAAGAAGGCGCTGGACGGGTTCATCGATGAGGCCAACGCGCATGTGTCCGGCGAGGTCCGGATGACGCTTCACGGCGGCCGCGCCGTCGTCACGGGGCGGCGCTCCGAGCAGAGCTTGTACGATTTCGGGCTGGCCACCTACGACACCGGCGACACGTTCGACCAGTCCCACGCCAAGGGGTTCATCGAGCTGTTCGGCATGTCGACTAAGCTCGCCGCCGTTCGCGACCAGAAGCACGCCTAAGCCCGTGATCATGAGCAGATCCGTGCCCCACCCCTCCCGTGATCGTGAGCAGATTCGCGTCGCTATAGCGACCGGATCCTGCACACGATCACGGGAGGGGAAGGCGCGAATCTGCACACGATCACGGAGAAGGAGAATAGGAGACAGATGTCTGAGGCGGAGCAGCCAGGGCAGTCGGACGAGACGGTGAGCCTGTGGGGCGGGCGCTTCGGCGGCGGCCCCGCCGACGCGCTGGCCGCGCTGTCGAAATCCACCCAGTTCGACTGGCGGCTGGCGGGCCAAGATATCGCCGGCTCGAAGGCGCACGCGAACGTCCTGCACCGGGCCGGGCTACTGAGCGACGACGAGCTCGCCGGTATGATCCGCGGCCTCAACCGGCTAGCCGCCGACGTCGCATCCGGTGATTTCGAGCCGGCGCCTGATGACGAGGACGTGCACACCGCCCTCGAACGCGGCTTGATCGAACGCGTCGGCCCGGATCTTGGTGGCAAACTGCGCGCCGGGCGCTCCCGCAACGACCAGATCGCCACTCTGCCCCGGATGTACCTGCGGGACGCGGCCCGTGGCATCGCCGGACAGGTGCTCGACCTCGTCGATGCCCTCGCGGGACATGCCGACCAGCACCTCGGGGTCGCGATGCCCGGCCGTACCCACCTGCAGCACGCGCAGCCGGTGCTGCTCTCACACCACCTCCTGGCCCACGCATGGCCGCTGTTGCGCGACGTGGACCGGTTGCGGGACTGGGATCGTCGCACCGACCAGTCGCCGTACGGGTCCGGGGCACTCGCGGGTTCGTCGCTCGGGTTGGACCCGGAATACGTCGCACACGAGCTCGGCTTCTCCGGGGCGGTAGAGAACTCGATCGACGGGACGGCGTCGCGTGACTTCATCGCCGAGATGACGTTCGTGCTGGCCATGATCGGTATTGACGTCTCGCGGCTGGCCGAGGAGGTCATCTTGTGGGCGACCAAGGAGTTCTCCTTCGTCGAGCTCGACGACGCCTGGGCCACCGGCTCGTCGATCATGCCGCAGAAGAAGAACCCCGACGTCGCCGA
Organism: Phytoactinopolyspora mesophila; assembly: GCF_010122465.1. Classification (NCBI taxonomy): domain Bacteria; kingdom Bacillati; phylum Actinomycetota; class Actinomycetes; order Jiangellales; family Jiangellaceae; genus Phytoactinopolyspora; species Phytoactinopolyspora mesophila. The sequence continues at coordinate 823,236 of NZ_WLZY01000002.1, forward strand.
GCTGGCGCGGGGCAAGGCGGGACGGCTCGTCGGGAACCTCTCCGGGCTGATGACGACGCTGAAGGCGCTGCCGCTGGCGTACAACCGGGACCTGCAGGAAGACAAGGAGCCGGTGTTCGACTCGGTGGATTCGCTGGCGCTGCTGTTGCCGGCGTTCACCGGGATGATCGCAACACTCCGGTTCAACACCGAACGCCTGGAGGAGCTGGCGCCGCAGGGATTCTCGCTGGCCACGGACGTGGCGGAGTGGCTGGTGCGGCAGGGCGTGACGTTCCGCGAGGCACACGAGATCGCCGGTTCCTGCGTCCGGGTCTGTGAGGAACGCGGGATCGAGTTGTGGGATCTGAGCGACGACGACCTCGCGGCCGTGTCGGAACACCTCACTCCGGCCGTCCGCGAGGTACTCAGCGTGCCCGGCGCGCTGGCGTCCCGGTCGGCGAAGGGTGGCACTGCTCCGGACCGGGTCCGCGACCAGCTCGTGGAGATCCGTGCCGAATCCGCCGCTGCCCGCGGCTTCGCCACTCCCGTGCGTCCTGCGGACTGAGGCCTCGGGCGCACACAGTGCAGGACGCAACGGAGAGCGCACGATCGGCACGCGCCGTACAGATCAGCGGTGCGGGACCGAGCCTGCTGCCGTATCTGAGCTGGCTGCTGCTCTCCGTCGTGGTAGGTGTGGCGCTGGCGGCGCCGTTGTTACTCCTGGCCCAGGACGGTCGCGACGACGTCAGCCTGGTTGCCGCCCTGTGGCAGCCGGAGCGGCGGCCGCTGGCGATCGGCGCACTGGTGGCTGTCTCCCTCACGGTCGTGGTGCTGATTGGCTTTATGCGGGCGTTGCCGCGCGCGTTGACCCGTCACGAGATCGTCGTCGACGACGGCGGCCTGGAGATCGCGGCGCGGCCTAAGTGGTGGTACCGGGGTAAGGCCGCACACATCGGGTGGGACGACGTACAGGTCGTCAGCGCCGAGTCCATCGGACTGCCCGACGGCAGCGACACGGGCCGCCTCGCCAGGCGTGCACTGCACTTTTATCTGCACCGTGTCATCCCGGGGTTGCCGGCGTTCGCCGGGCTCGAAGCGGTCGACGAGGCAGACGTCCACATCGAGGGGGTGCGTGTCCCGTCGTACCGGCTGCGCATCGGAGATCTGACGCCATACGCGCACGACGAAGTGCACCAGCTCGCAACAGCCATCGACGCGGTACGCCCGGACCTGTTCTACACCGGGACCCGGGCGGCTCAGTGGTACACGCCCACGGAACACCTGGCACCTGGAGCCCGGCTCTGGCGGTCGGCGTCGCCGTCGGCCCCGTCGCCGCACCCGAGCGACTCGCCCGGGCCGGGCCTGGACGGGCGGGTGCCGGACATCCAGCGACCGGCCGGTGCCGTCTGGTTGAACTACGGTCACCCGCACTGGGAGATCGCCGGTGGGGTGGTGGTGCTGGCCGGAGTTCTGGCGGGGTCGATCTACCTGGTGAACAACCCGTTCGGCTGGGACAACGTGCCGGCCGCGCTTCTGGCCCTGGTGGTGATCGTGCCGCTGTTCTTCTGCTGTCTGGTGCTGCCCGCGGTGCTGTGGCTGTATCCGCGTCTGACGGCCGCCGTCGGAATCCGGGTGGCGTTCGACGGGCTGGTCATCGTCCGCAAACGCCGGTGGCGCTGGGCGGCAACCGTGTCCACCACGGTGCCGTGGAACCAGATACAGGCGATCGTGACCCGCGGCGGCCGCACCGCCACCGACCCGGTGGGTGCGAAGCAGCGGTTCGTCGACCTGTATCTGCATCCCGGGCTGGACGAGGCGTACGACGTTCCAGGCGTGGGCCTCGATCTCACGGTGTCGCAGCCGCGGGAGCCGGACTCGGCCGGCACTGCCCAGTTGGTCACGTTCCCGGCCGTCCGGGTGCGACTACCGTACCGGCACGACCGGGAAGCAGCCGGGCGCCAGCGCTGGGAAGAGGCGGTGCGGCGCGGGCCGGAGACCTTGACGTCGCCGCGGCATCAGCTCCGGCCTGCGCTGCTCGCGTTTCGCCCGCAGCTGTGTCACGGCTTCGAGGACCTGTGGAGCGGCCTGCCTCGTTGATGCCGTGCCCGTTGTCGCTTTCCGGGGGACGACGTCCTTGTCCGGCCTGGGCGTGTACATGGCACGCTGTAGACAGGCTGGGTAACCGGTATCTCGGCTACCACAGCGTGTTCTCAGCGTGCCATGTACACGCCCAGACCGGATCGGTCAGCGCGGTAGCGCCGTCGGCGCGATCAGCCGGCCTCTCTGCCAGTCGGCTGCCACAACTGGATGGGGTTGCCCTCGGGGTCGGCCAGTTCGGCGAAACGGCCGTTCGGGTACTCCTCCTCATGCAACGTGACCTCGATATCCGCCGCACGCAGCTGCGCCACCATCGCATCCAGGTCAGCGACCCGGAAGTTGAGTGACCACTGCTGTCCGTCCCGCCCGAAATGCGGAGAGTCGGCCCCCATCGGCGCAAACACCGTGGGCCCTGCCTCCTGCCGCCACGGGTCGTCGTCGTAGGTCTGCGGTGGTTGACGCACGCCGAGGTGCTCGGCGTACCAACGGCTCAACGATTCAGGGTTGCGGGCGCGGAAGAAGACGCCGCCGATTCCTGTGACAGTTTCCATGGTCGTGCAGTGTTTCAGCACTTCCGTCCGGGCGCCAGGGGTGGTGCAGTGTCCCGTCCGGCACGGAAGGCCACCGCCTGCGTCCTGCGGATTGAGGGCTCTGGCGCTCGCGGTGCAGGACGCTAGAGAGGCGCCCGCCTTCACCGCACGCGCAGTGCCGCCATGATGCCGTCGCGGATTGGCACGATGCTGGCGACATACCGCTCGTCCTCGGCGACGAGGCGATTGTGTTCCTGGATCTTCGCCGTCCAGCCGCGGGTCCACGCTGGCAGCTCATCGCGATCCGTGCCGGTGGCGACATGGCCGTGCCAGAGCACGTTGTCGCACAACCACAACCCGCCGACGCGGATCCGCTCCCGCGCGGCGAGCCAGCAGTCGGGGTAGCCGTCCTTGTCGACGTCGCAGTACACGACGTCGAATTCGCCGTCCTCGGCGGCGAAGCCTTCCAACGCGTCGCCCACCCTGTAACGGACCCGGTCCCAGAGCCCGGCTTGGCTCAGGTAGTCCTCGGCCCGCCTGGCGTTGCCGGCGTCGCCCTCAGTGCACACGACGGATCCCGACGGCCCGACGGCCCGAGCGAACCAGTACGCCGAATACCCATACCCCGAGCCGAGCTCCATCACCCGGCGAGCGCCGATCGACCGGGCAGCCATCTCGAGATAGCGGCCGGATGCCCGCCCTACGATCGGGAAGCCATTCTCGTCGGCCAGAGCCTCCATCTGGGTCAGCACGTCGTCGTCGTGTTCGGTTTCTGCCAAGCCAGTGAGGTAGTCCTCTACCCCGTCATCCATCCAACGACTCATGAATGCACCGTAGCGGCCCCGAGGTGCCGGGCTGCCTAGAACTCCCGCGCGAGCGCGGCACAATGAACCATGGCGCGCTGGGTGCTGCACGTTGATCTCGACCAGTTCATCGCCGCCGTCGAAGTGTTGCGGCGGCCGGAACTACGCGGCCGGCCGGTCGTCGTCGGGGGCGACGGCGACCCCACCAAGCGTGGCGTCGTCAGCACGGCCTCCTACGAGGCGCGCGAGTACGGAGTGCACTCTGGCCTCCCGCTACGCACCGCGGCGAAGCGATGCCCCGACGCCGTGTTCCTGGCCGTCGACCGCGACGCGTACGAGGCGGTCTCCGCCGAGGTGATGACCGTGCTCCGGGAGTTCGGCGTCGTTGAAGTGCTGGGCTGGGACGAAGCCTTCATCGGCATCGACGACGACGCTCCGGAGTCCACGGCCCGCAGGATCCAGCAGCGCGTACGCGAAGCGACGGAACTCGACTGCAGCGTCGGCATCGGTCAGAACAGGCTGCACGCGAAACTCGCGACCGGTTATGGCAAGCCGGCCGGGGTGTTCCGGCTGACCTATCAGACCTGGTTCGACGTGCTGGGTGAACAACCGACGCATGCCGTCTGGGGAATCGGCGGAAAGACGGCCCGGAAGCTCGCGGACGCGGGAATCGACACGGTCCGGCAGCTGGCGGCGGCCGATGCCGACGAGTTGGCCGCCCTGTTCGGGCCGAAGACCGGGCCGTGGCTGGTGCAACTCGGCCAGGGCCGGGCGGGCTCACGGGTCACCGACGCGCCGCACGTCGCCCGCTCGCGCGGCCGCGAAGTGACCTTCCAGGAGAACATCACCGATTGGGACGCGGTCCGCACCCAGGTCGTCCGGCTGGCACATCAGGTGGCCGCTGACATCGCGGGGGAACAGCGTCCGGCGGCCCGCGTCGTTGTCAAGGTTCGCTACGCACCGTTCTTCACCGAGACGCACAGCCGGGCACTGACCCCACCGTCGTCCACAGCTGATGCGGTCGAGAAGGCGGCGCTCACGGCACTGGAACGGTTTACCGACCGACGGCCGGTGCGGCTGCTGGGCGTACGTGCGGAGTTCGCTCGTTGACCGGACGCCACGGCGTCGTCAGGTGCCCGTGCTGAGATCGGCCGCGGCCAACGCCGCCTGCCGGGGAACCTCGGCGGGGATCGTTTCGCCGCGGGTGGATACGACGACGGCCCACGGGGCATCTTCGGCGTGAGCCTGTGTCGGCACCAGTGCGGCGACGCAGGCGACGTCGTCGCGGAACTGGCCGTGTTCCTCCACCGGCTCGCCGGCCCGTACACCGGCGAGCTCCCGTTCGAGTTGGTCGGGTTCGGTGGGTGTTCTGGAGGTGAACGGTGGCATTCCGTTCTCGGTGAGGTAACGCAATCGGGTACGCCGAGGCAGGGACATGAGTAGCGCTTTGCCGACGGCCGTGGCGTGCGCGGCAGCGGACAGCCCCACTTCGAGGTCTTCGAGATACGGGGAGTTCGGGCCTTCCACGAGGTCGACGATGACTACCTGTCCCGAGACCAGCCGTCCGAGATACGCGGAGTGACCGGTTGTGGCCGAGAGGTGAATGAGCACGCTGTGTGCGCCGGGACGGTGGCCCAGCGAACCGCAGAGGTCGTGAAAGCGGTGGGCTACGGCATGGCCGAGGAAGTAGCGCCCGTCCGGTAGACGTTCCAGATAGCCTTCGTACGTCAAGGTCCGGACCAGGTGATAGGCGGTGGAGAGGTTCAGCGAGGATCGTCGCGCGATGGCTTTCACCGTCAGCGGAGCCGGACTCGCCCCGACCACTTCGAGCAGCCGCAGCGCGCGCGAGACGCTCCGGATGAGGTCGCTCGGCTGTTCGGATCGTTCACCTGCCACAAACATCACCGTCCGTGGGGGCTCTCGTGCGCCCGATTATGCTCCACTTGGCGGGCGCTTCGCTACAGGTATGCGCAGGTGAGATCGGTGTGTTCGCTATCTGAAATTCTGTGGGCTTCCCGCTCGAGACGGGTGGTGGCACCGTCGGGATATGGCGACCGGAATCCCGCAACCGTTCCTCGACGCTTTGAGCGAGGTGTACGACCCGTGCTGCCGGGAGAAGGGCATCTCGGTGGTCGACATGGGCCTCGTCCGTGATGTGTCGGTGCGCGACGGCCGGGCGCGCATCGAGTTGCTGCTCACGACGGGCTGGTGTCCGTTCGCCTCGCGTGTCCTGGACGAGGTCAAGGAACGGGTCGAGGAACTGGCCGGCGTGGACTGCGCGGATGTGGAAGTCATGTGGGACGAGGCGTGGACGACTGACCGGCTGTCCGACGACGCCCGCCGCAAGCTGCGCTTCCTTCCGGATCCGGCCATGGTGCCCAACCGCGACGCGTACGTCGCCAGTCATCTGCCTGCCGGGAAAGGAGAGCCGTCATGATCGACGACGCGGTCGTGTTCGACGGTGTTGCCCACGTCTTCAACTTCGAGCAGAAGAACGCGTTCGGCCGTCCGGGTGAGATGTTCTCGAACCACCTGTATGCGTTTCACGCCACCCTGACCCCCGACGACGAACCCAAGCTCGCTGCCGAGGAGTTCCTGCGGCAGTGGACCATCGACGACATCAGCCGCATGGTCTACGACGAGTCCGACACGGACATGCTGGTGGCCATGCCGCTTCCGCTCACCGACCTGTACCGCGACGGGCTGTCCCCGTGGGAGGAGTGCGCCGAGCTGGCGGCACGTGATCCGGACCGGACGATCTTCTGGGGTTCGGTCAACCCGCTCGAGGGGAGAAGAGCGCTCGATCTGATGGAACGCCAGGTCGGCGAGTTCGGGGCGAAGGCTTTCAAGTTCTACAACGTCCGCTACGACTACGGGGAGCCCTTCCCGTGGCGGATGGACGATCCCAAGATCGCCTACCCGGTGTTCGAGAAGGCACAGGAACTCGGCGTCAACCTGATCGGCGTGCACAAGGGGGTTCCGCTCGGCCCACAGCCGATCGAGCACACCCAGACGTGGGACATGGACGGTGCCGCCGCCAACTTCCCGGACCTCAACTTCGTGATCTTCCACGTCGGGCTGCCGTTCTTGGACGAGACCTGCTGGCAGCTCATCAGGTACCCCAACCTGTATGCGTCGCTGGCCGCGACGATCAACTTCCTGGTGCGGGCGCCACGGATGTTCGCCGAGATCCTGGGCAAGTTGCTCTTCTGGTGCGGCGAAGACAAGATCGTCTACGGCAGTGAGGCTCCGATCTTCCATCCGCAATGGGCGTTGCGCGCGTTCATGGACTTCCAGATCCCGCAGGACTTGTGCGACGGCTACGGTTACCCGCAGCTGACCGACCAGGCCAAACGGAAGATTCTCGGCGAGAATCTGCTCCGCCTGCACGGCATGGACGTCGACGCAACGAGGTCACGGCTCACCACCTAATCCCGGTGATCGTCGGCCGCACCGGGCAGCCCCGTAGAGTTGGGCGGGTGCGTGACAACACGGCTCGGCGACTTTCCAGGCTGCACATCTTCTTGTATCGGCTGAGCCGGGGCGTGATCGGCCGGCGCCTGGTGAAGAACGACATGCTGTTGCTCACCACCCGGGGCCGCAAGAGCGGAAAACCGCACACGGTGCCGCTGCTGTATCTGCTCGACGGCGACACACCGGTGGTGATCGCGTCCTGGGGCGGGCGCCCCGAGCACCCTCAGTGGTACCAAAACCTCCAGGCCGATCCCAATGCTGAGGTCCAGATCCGCTCGCGGAAGTGGCGGGTCAGAGCACGTACGGCAGATCCCGACGAGCGCGAGAGATGGTGGCCCAAAGTCCTCGCTGCGTACCACGGTTATCGCGTCTACGAGTCCAACACCGACCGCGTGATCCCGATTGTCTTTCTCGACCCTGCTCACTAGCCGGTCGGGCGTAGCGAACTTTCGCGAATGGGTGGCATGAACGACGGACCGACGACGGGTGAAACGCCCCTGCCGGGCGGGCACGTCAGCACGGTGGTCAGGGTCGGCGAGAAAGTCCTGCGGACGCCTGGCCGTAGGGCCGCGTTCGTGCGCAAGGTCCTCAAACACTTCGATCAGTGTGGCTGGAACGCGGCGCCAATACACCTGGGCTTCGACGCCGACGGCCGCGAGGTGCTGACGTTCATCGACGGCCATGTGCCGTGGACGGCGCACCACATCTCGGGTGTGACCTCGGACCTCAGCCTGTGCCGCGTCGCCGAGCTCGTGCGCGAGTTCCACGACCTCACCGCCGGCACCCGGCTCGCCGGAAAGGAGGAGGTCGTGTGCCACAACGATCTCTCTCCGAAGAACACCGTTTATCACGACGCCGGCGCCGGACCGGTGCCCGTCGCGTTCATCGACTGGGATCTGGCCGCGCCCGGCCGGCGCATCCATGACGTCGCGCACGTGTGCTGGCAATACGCCGGCCTCGGCCCCGCCGCGGATCCGGAGGAGGCAGCCCGGCAGGTCCAGCTGATCTCCGACGCTTATGGCCTGGCGGAACCTGAGAACCTGGTCGACACCATCCTCTGGTGGCAGGACCGTTGCTGGCGCGGCATCGAAGCGGCTGCTGACGACGAACCCGCGATGGCACGGCTCCGTGATGCCGGTGTGCCCGCGGAGATCCGCGCGGCCCACAAGTGGGTTCGGCGACACCGCCAGGTGCTTGAGGCTGCGTTGCTGTGAACCGTTGTTCGCCGCATTAGGAACTGATCAGAGTTCTCCGGCGGAGCAGCGCTCCCGCCACCGTTCGTAGTCCCCGGCCAATTCGGGGGAGTAGCGGGGACCGACGAGCGCGGCTGCGGCCCGTGCTGGGTGCAGATCGACTCCGACGCCTCGAGCGGCGAGCTTCGCCGCGCCGGTGGCCGAGGCGCTGCGCACGTCAACCCGCCTGGCCGGCCGCTGCAGCACGTCGGCCGCCAGCTGGCACAACTCCGGGGCACGCCAGCCGCCCCCGGTCAGTGTGACCGCCCGGCCGTCGTCGGAGGCAAGATCACCCAAGAGTTCTATGCCCCGGCGGATGGCGAAGACGACCCCGCGCACCGCCGCGCGGGCCATTTCGGTGCGAGTCGTCGTCGTTCCCAGGCCGAGCCAGCCGCCATGACTGGAAGGTGAGGCGACACCACCGCGTTCGCCGCTGAGAAACGGCAGGAAGGAGACCCCACCGGCCGGTCCTTCGGCTGCCGCGTTGATCATCGCGTTCCATGTCAGCCCAAGGACGGCCGCCGCCCATTCGAGCGCGAGTCCGCCGTTCTGCAGTGCTGCCATCGCGTACCACGCATCGTCGGTGTTGGCGTAGAGATGCGTGGACGGATGCGCGTCCGATCGAGCCGCCGAACCGGTGGGCAGGATGACTTGAGCGCCGGTTCCGAAGTTGACCTGTAGACCATCGGCTTCGACGGCGAGCGCGGCCGCCGCCGTGTCGGCCGCACCGGTGACGACCGGCACCGCGGACGACGCGTCGCCGACGATACGGCGCAGAAGACTCGTCTCGCCGACGATGGCCGAACTGGGCGCGACCTCCGGGAGCAGCCGCGTCGGCACGCCGACGGCGGTGCACACCTCGGTTGCCCACCGCTCCCCGGGAACGTCCCAGAGCAGCGTGGCCGACGCGTCACTACGGTCGGTGACCGGTGTGGCCGTCGCTGGCCGGTCGACGACGGCTGCGCGAACGGCGTCTTTCGCGCCCAGCACAACCGAAGCCTGAGCGACGACGTCCGGGTGGTGCGTCCCCAGCCAGGCCAGGATCGGTCCGGTCATCCCCGGCGCCAGCGGATTCGCCAACGTCGCGAGGTGCTCGGGCCGGAGAGCGCGCCACCGTTCCAGCTCATCAACCGCCCGCCGGTCGGGCCAGAGGATCGCGGGCGCCAGCGCGTTGCCGTGTTGGTCGCAGAGCACCGCGCCGTGCATCTGACCGGCAATGCCGAGAGCGGCGACATCGACGTCGCTCAGCGCCTCCGCCATCGGGTGCAGCGCGGCCGAGACCCCGGCGATCCATGTCGCCGGGTCGGTCTCGGCATGATCCGGCTGCGGCGCGGAGATGCTGTACGGTTCTTCGCCGGAGGCGATCAGCCGCCCGTCGGCGCTGATCAGCGTCACCTTTACACCGCTGGTGCCGATGTCGAGCCCGAGGTAAGCGTGCTTCTGAGTCACAGGACCATATGATCACGTCGGTTCACGGCCACGGCAGCTCGACAGTCTCGGAGGATGGAGTACCGAGCCGAGCGTGACGTGCGCGACCTGCCACTGAGTGCGTGCGGAACTCGCCGATTGCCGGACGTTCCAACCGGACGCGGCGGTGCCTATGCGCGAGTCGTTAGGCTTCGTTGTCGTGTCTGACTCGCGGATGCCGGCCTCGCAGAGTGAGAAGCGCCGATGGCTCGCGCGGCCTGCCACAGAAGTGGCGCCAGCACTGCTCGGATGTGTCGTTCGGCATGAGGACGACGACGGCGCTGTGGCGATCCGGCTGACCGAAGTCGAGGCGTACATGGGATCAGACGACCCTGGCTCACACGCCTTCAGAGGACAGACTCCGCGCAACGCCGTGATGTTCGGTGATGCTGGCCACCTCTACGTGTACTTCACCTACGGCATGCACTTTTGCGCGAACATCGTGTGCGGTCCGGTCGGCCTCGCCACGGCGGTGCTGCTCCGCGGAGGCGAGGTCGTGGAAGGCGAGGAGCTGGCACGTAAACGTCGGCCGGCGGCACGCTCGGCGCGAGATCTCGCACGTGGGCCTGCGCGGCTGGCGTCGGCATTGGGGCTTGGCCGGGAACTCAACGGCGTCGATCTTTTGACCGGCACGGGCGGCGTGTCGCTCGACGCTGCCAACGAGTACCCGGAACCGCGATCCGTTGCCACCGGCCCGCGGGTCGGTGTGGCCGGGAAAGGCGGCGACGGTGGACGTTTTCCTTGGCGGTACTGGCTCGAGGGGGACCCCACGGTATCCAGGTACCGGCCAGGCAACGTGCGCCGTGGGCGAAGCCTCTAGCGCCGCGATTGTCCGCGCTTCTCCGCCGACCCGCGACGCTCAGCTCCACTGAGCGTGCTCAAGCCGTCGGTTAAACCAGCAACCGCCGCGAAGGCGGCTTGTGGCTTGAGTGCGCCGAAGAACTTCGGATCGCTCGTGGCAAGCCCGGATCACCGCGACCGGCGCCGACGACGGTCCTCGCCGCGGCGAGTGATCGAAAAGTCTGGGTCCGACGGCTTTGACGTGGGGTTTTGTGGTGGTGGTGTGGGTTGTGTGGTGGTGATTTGACGTTGGGGTGGTGTTGGTCGTAAGTTTCTCTAGGCCTACAGGGGAGCGGGACGCCGGGGACGGTGGCCGGCCTTGTGG